>NZ_JBAEER010000024.1:0-3475 GCF_056207615.1 Candidatus Cryptobacteroides sp.
AGATCGAGGACGTGATCAACAACGCTGAGGGCGTCACCGAGTCCATCGTTGTCGAGAGAAACGGCCACCTCGTCGCACTCGTGCAGCCTATCGAGGGCTTCATCGACTGGGACAAGGAAGGTGAGGACAAGATGTACGAGAAGATCGATGCCTGGAAGGAGAAGATCCTCACCAAGGTCAACAAGAACGTAAACAAGACATCGCGAATCAGTTCTGTGGAGGTCATGAAGGAACCTTTCGAGAAGACCGCCACGATGAAGATCCGCAGGTTCAAGTACAAGGATTCAGCGCCGACCGTAGAGGCCGACAGGAAGTCCAAGGAAAAAGAAAACAAATAATTAGCAATGGTAAAGGCAGAAACCTTATCTGATCTTTTTGTCAAGGCGACATCTGAATTTTCCGGCCATGTGATGAATAGAATGGCCGACGGATCTGATTCTTATACCTTCAGCACCTTCCGGGCTGCGGTGACCTCAATGTCCGAACTCCTTTCAGCCCACGGCGTGGGAACAGGGGACAAGGTCGCGATATTCTCGGCAGGTCATGTCAACTGGCCGGTTGCGTTCTTCGCAGCCACGGCGTTCGGTCGCGTAGCGGTTCCCGTGCTTCCCGAGTTCTCGGAGAACGAGGTCGTGAACGTGCTCCAGCACTCCGAATCCAAGGCCCTGTTCGCCTCCAGAAAGTGTCTAGCCAAGGTTCCTGCCGAAGTTCTCGACCAGCTTAACCTCGTCGTTGAGGTCGAGAGCCTCAGGATTATCAGACAGAAGAAATCCGACACGGATGCCGCTGCGATCCCATCCATGAACCAGGATGATCTCGCAGTGCTCATCTACACCTCCGGCACCACCGGCAGTGCCAAGGGCGTGATGCTTACCCACAGGAACTTCATCACGAACCTCGAGGCCTTCATCCATATCTACGTCATCGACACGAAGGACGTGCTCCTGTCCGTCCTCCCACTTGCGCATGCGTACGAGCTGTCGATAGGCATGCTCTATCCGTTCGCGAGCGGCTCGCAGGTCGTGTATATATGCAAGCCTCCTACACCTTCGTATCTCATGCCGGTGCTGGCAAACGTGAAGCCGACCGCCATGCTCGTCGTTCCTCTCCTCATCGAGAAGATCTACAAGGGCATAGTCCTCTCCATGCTCAGGAAGAGCAAGTTCCTTCAGTGGATGGACAGGCATGCCCATGTGCTTCTGTGCAGGATCATCTGCAAGAAGATCATCAGGGCCTTCGGCGGACGCCTCGCATTCTTCGGAATCGGCGGTGCGAAGCTCGACCTTGAGGTGGAGAGGTTCCTCCACACCGGTAAGTTCCCATATTATATCGGATATGGTCTCACCGAATGTGCTCCGCTCGTGTGCGTGAGCAACTGGTACGACACCATTCCGGGATCCATCGGACATGCCATACGCGGTGTGGACGTCCGTCTGGACAATGTGAACCCGAAGACAGGGGAGGGCGAGATCGTGGTCAAGGGCACCAACGTGATGCCTGGTTACTACAAGGACCCTGAGCGCAGTGCCGAGGCTTTCAATTCCGAGGGATGGTTCAGGACCAAGGACCTCGCGATCGTCACTGAGGACGGACGCTATTTCATCAAGGGACGACTCGGCAACATGATCGTAGGCCCGTCGGGAGAGAACATCTATCCGGAGGAGATCGAGTCCGTGTTCGCTGAGCTTCCTGAGGTGGACGACGTGATCGTGCTCCACAGGGACGGCAAGCTCGTCGCCCTCGTAAGGCCTACCAAGGAGGCCGTGGACCTCAGTCAGGCGAATGATGTCGTCGTGAGGGAGAAGATAGCCCATCTCAAGTCATACATGCTCAGCCATGTCAATTCCAAGGTGAAGGCCCATTCGCAGATCAGCAAGGTCGAGTTCATGACTGTGCCGTTCGAAAAGACTGCGACTCTGAAGATCCGTCGTTTCCTCTACGCTGAAAGTGCTCCTACCGTTTAGGTTTTTGAAAAAATTTATTATAAATTTGTAGGAAACCTAGAAAACGAACGAATTATGAAGAATTATTTTGACCTTACAGGACAGGTAGCAGTCATTACCGGTGCTTCAACTGGTCTTGGCCTCCAGATGGCCAAAGCATATGCAAATCAGGGCGCTAACATCGTACTTCTCGCTCGTCGTCAGAATCTCCTCGAGGAGAACGCAAAGGAAATCGAGGCTGAGTACGGAGTGAAGGTGCTTCCTTTCGCATGCGACATCACCGACACTGAGCGCGTGAAGGCTGCCGTTGCCGCTACAATGGAAACTTTCGGACGCGTGGATATCCTCGTGAACAACGCCGGTACCGGTGGAATCACTCCAGCAGAGGACGTTCCAGATGAGATGTTCGAGAAGGAGTTCCAGATCGACCTCTTCGGTACATTCAAGTGTGCCCGTGAGTTCGGTAAGGAGATGATCAAGGCCGGCTATGGCCGTATCATCAACATCGCTTCAATGTATGGCCTCGTCGGTAACATGGCAGCTCCTAGCTCACCATATCATGCAGCAAAGGGTGGTGTAGTGAACCTTACCCGCGCACTCGCAGCTGAGTGGGGCAAGAAGGGCATCACAGTTAACGCAATCTGCCCAGGCTATTTCATGACTCCTCTTACCAAGGCTACTCTCGAGACCGATTGGTTCGCACAGTATGCTGCCGGCGCTATCCCTACAGGCCGTTACGGTAAGGAGGGCGAGCTTGACACCGTTGCTCTCTTCCTCGCTTCACCTTGCAGCACCTATGTCAACGGCCAGGCAATCGCCGTCGACGGAGGTTACACCTGCATCTAGTCCAGATTTCTGGAAACGATATAAGAAGGACCCGGGGATTGCCCGGGTCCTTCTTTGTTATTCCTTATATTCTTCGTTGTAGATCTCTGCGAGTTCGACATAGGATTGGACGCCCTTGTCTATCGTTCTCCCGACGGCGGCAGAGGAGATCTTCTTGACGAACTTGGCGGGAACTCCAGCCCAGAGCTCACCTGGGCCGATGACGGTCTTTCCGAGCACCAGCGCATGGGCGGCCACGAGGCTTCCGTCGCCTATGACGGCTCCGTCGAGAACGGTGGAGCCCATCCCGATCAGGCAGTGGCTTCCGATGGTTGCGCCATGGACGGTGGCATTGTGGCCTATGACCACGTCATTGCCGATGACGACGTTGCCGCCTTCCCCTCCGGACACATGGATCACGGCGCAGTCCTGGACGTTGACGCGATCGCCGATTTCGATGGTGTTCACGTCGCCTCTGAGCACAGATCCGTACCATACCGAGCAGTTGTCGCCCATCCTTACCTGGCCGACGATGGCGGCCGTCTCCGCAATGAAGCAGTCATCCCCGATTTCGGGGTAGATTTCCTTGAATGAATGTATCAGCATATCGATACAAATATATGAATAAAATCAAGTTTCTTTGTATATTTGCAGTATATGGAATCAGTCGAAAAATTGCTGAAATATGACCTCGGAGAGGGGGTGGA
>NZ_JBAEER010000025.1:0-26648 GCF_056207615.1 Candidatus Cryptobacteroides sp.
TGCATGGCAATCTGAGCTTCCGGGGTGTTGATGACGGACTCCTTGATCTTGAACTGGAATCCTGCGTGGCTGTAGGTCGCGTAGCCGTACTCATCGACCACGTATTCGTCCTTTGAAGGTTTCTTGCGGGCTTCAGCGACACAGATGCTGGCGAAGACTGACGCAAGGAGAAGTAGGGTATAGATTGTCTTTTTCATGTCTGGAGTTACAGTATCTGCAAATTTAATACTCTTTTCGTTATTTATCGTATGTCAGTCGCGACAACAAGAAAGGCCAGCCCGGAGGCTGACCTTCCATTATCCTTATCGGTCGCAGGCATGCTATTCTGATATGCCTGCTGCGCGTTTATTAGAACTCGCGTGGTCCCCAAAGCTCCTCGCACATTGCGAAGCCGTCAGGATCGAATTCCTTGAGCTGCTCGTAGTTGAACGGATAGTAGTCGTTCTCGCCCCAGTAAGCCTCGCTCATCTCTGACCAGTACTCCCACTCTGTGTTCATACAGTATGCGTCGGTGGTCTTTGTCCACCTCTCCTGAGGGTCGTTCACATTGTATCTGTAGTAGATCTCATTGTACCTTCCACTGTTCTTCGCACGTCTGTAGGCCTGCTTGATAGTCTGGTTGGTAGATCCGCCGAGACCATGGTCATGGTACATGTGGCAAAGCTCATGGAATACCATGAAAGGCTGATTCTGGTTAGACCAGCTTACATAGTAGCTGTAGTTGGTGATCTCTACGCACTTGCCCTTGTCAGGAATGTCACCGTACGAACCAGGGTAGCTGGCGTTGGTATGATACCATGCAGCGCTAGGATTCTTGCTGTTATTCTCCTCGAGCCAGATTGGTTTGGTCTTCATCACCTCGAGAACCTTCTCCGGAACGAAAGAGACGATCTTGTCGATGTCTGCCTTCATGTGCTCGATAGCAGCCTGAGCGGCATCGGTCGCGAGCCTGCTCTCCCTGAGCTTGAACTGGAATCCCTCGTGGGTGAATGTCGCATAGCCCCACTTGTCGACCTCGTATTCCGGACCAAGATCCTCAGGATTGTCTGAAGGGTCGTCGGTAGGAGTGTCGTCAGGTGTAGAAGGAGTGGTTCCCGGCTTTACGATAGGTCCTGAAGGAACTTTACCTGGATCATTGATTTCGTCCTTGCTACAAGATGGGGATGCAAGGATCACTGCCAATAAGGCGAAAGAGAAAAGGATTCTTTTCATGGCGTATATCTGTTAAGTGCTTAACAAATATACGAAAATTTTCCATTATTGTCTACCTCCTCTGCGAATTCTTGTCTGACCGGAGTTGTCGTCGGTGTACAGGGAGGGGAGTTCGATGCCATAGTGGACGCAGAGTATCCTGATCATGAGCACCGCGATGGCGGCGATGATCTCGCATACGATGGTCTGGAGTCCCATCTTCATGCTGAGCCAGTAGAAGAATCCACCGCCGATGCAGGCCATCGCATAGATGTCCTTGCGGAAGATGAGCGGCACCTCGTTGATGAGCACGTCACGGATCACACCGCCGGCCGCACCGGTGATGCATCCCATGATGATGTTGATCCATGTGGGATTTCCTGCGTTCATGCTCTTCTCGAATCCGACCACGGTGAAGAGTGCCAGACCGATGGCGTCGAAGATGAAGAAGGTGTAGTTCAGCCTGACTATCCATTTCTTGAAGACGATCACGGTGATGAGCGAGAGGAAGGTGATGATCGCGTACGATGGCTGTATCATCCAGAATGGGGTGACGCCGAGGAAAAGGTCACGGATGGTACCGCCGCCAACCGCGGTCACGAATCCCACGACGAACGCGCCGAATAGATCGAACTTCTTGGTCGATGAGAGTCTCACACCGGAAATCGCGAACGCGAATGTACCGATGTAGTCGATCATGTCGAGGAAGGTGACTTGGAAATCTATGAATGGTATGGTCATCATTTCATTGTGTCTTTGCGGCGGCAAATATATGCCGAATACACGATAAACCATAATTTATGTGAGCAAATTTTCATCAATCTGGGGCTCTGAAAGCCCGATATGCGAAAAAAACGAAGAATTTTTCGTCCGGAGGTGTAACAATCAGCTAGTACACTGCGTCTAATGTGCGAATTCAGAAAGAAATTAGAAAATCAGAAAAGAATTGGAAATGAAAAAGTGTATCTATTCATTCATCATCCTGGCGAGTTCGATACTCTCGTCGACAGACATGAGCGCGGCTCGTCAGGATTATTGTACCATCAAGGGCTCGGTAAGTTGCGGCAATGAGGCCGCCGGATTTGCGACCGTGGCGGTAATGCAGATGGACAGCACCCTCGTGACGGGCGTCGCATGCGATGAGAACGGTAATTACAGCATCCCGGAAATCGCGAAGGGAAAATATATCGTATCCGCGTCTCTCATAGGATACAAGCCCTCATATATGGACGTGATCCTCAGCCAGCAGGTGCATGAACTTCCTCTCATCACTCTCGAGGAGGATGCGCAGATGCTTCAGTCTGCGATGGTCAGCGAGAAGGTGAAGCTGGTCGAGATGAAGATCGACAAGCTCGTCGTGAACGTGTCCCAGAGTGCCTATGCACAGGGTTCTAACGCGCTCGAGCTCATGAAGAAGGCCCCTGGCGTCACCATCGACAAGGACGGCAACGTCAAGCTCAACGGAAAGAGCGTTTCCATCTGGGTCGACGGACGTCCTTCGAACCTCAACGGCAAGTCTCTCGAGGCCCTTCTCCGTTCCACCAACGGCGAGAGCATCGACAAGTTCGAGCTCATGGAACATCCGTCATCGAAGTATGATGCGGAGGGTCAGGGCGGTATCATCAATATCAAGACAAAGAAGAATCTCGCAGCGGGCTTCAACGGCTCGATGGGCATCGGTGGCGGAGGAATGTACTTCAGCAAGACCGGACGATTCCCATGGCAGGAAAGCTTCTGGACCAACCTGGGCTTCCGCACGAAGAAGACCAATACATACCTGAATGTCTATGAGGGTACCTATGTGACGGATCTTGAGATGTCGAACAACCTCAGCTTCGAGAACGAGGCGGGCGAGATGTTCCGCAGATCGGCGAATTCTCTTATCGTGAATAAGTATTCCAACTATAACCTGAAGCTCGGTCATGATTGGTTCATCGACAAGAAGAACACCGTCGGAGCGATCTTCTACATGCCAGGTGAAATCCAGAACATGTCTAGCGACAAGGGCTTGACGCAGATGTGGCTCTCGGAGGTTCCGTTCCAGGAAATCGTCACCGGCATCGAGAACAAGAGCAAGAGCCGCCAGTACAATGCGAACCTCAACTATACCCATGTGTTCGATGAGACCAGGAGCGCGGAGATGACAGTGAACCTCGATTATTACCGCAATGGCTCATTCTCCCACAATATCCAGAACGACGAGGCCGTGATGGTTGCGGATCCGGACAGGAGCATCTTCAAGGTGCAGACCGTGGACACGGACCAGATTTATGACATCTATTCGGCGAAGGCTGATTATCAGACCGTGCTCTGGAAGAGGTACATGTTCGAGGCCGGTGCCAAGTGGGCGATGTCCATGACCCGAAACAATGGCTTAGAGAAGGTGACGGAGATGCCTGACGTGCTTTCGGACTTCCTCTACAGGGAGCATATCGGAGCAGGCTACTTCAATATCGCGGGCCAGTTCGGGGAGAAGTTCTCGGCCAAACTGGGACTCCGCGGTGAGTATACCAACTCTTTCGGAGACTGGAAGTCTGCAGGGGAGCAGAGTAAGAACAGCTACTTCGACATCTTTCCAACTGCATATATCGGCTACGCAGCTTCGGAGAAGGTGAGACTCTCACTCTCATACACCAGAAGGATCTCGAGGCCGAACTACAATCAACTCGATCCTACCAAGACCTATGTCGATGCACAGTCATACCTCATCGGTAGCCCGGACCTTCTTCCGTCATACAACCAGACAGTTTCCTTCACCTCAGGATTTGGCCAGCACCTCTCGCTCTCGGTAGGATACGACCATAGCTCGAAGCTCCACATCCAGGCACCGTCCTTCGACGAGACCGGAAAGGAGATTCTGACATGGACCAACGGCGGAGTCCAGAACATGGCTTTTGTCGCCTTCAATGTGTCGGCGCTCCCTGTCACCAAGTGGCTCGACTGGACGCTCTCAGCGACAGGACTCTATACCAATTCCAATCTCAAGGACTTGGGACAGAAAAACTCATCGTTTGCGGCCCAGCTCTATACGGACTTCACTTTCAACCTTCCAAAGGATTGGAAGATCAGTCTCGATGCCGACTATCAGACTCCTATGGCGTACAACATCTATAGGATCCGTACCGTGTTCATGGCAAACTTCAGCATGAAGAAGAACCTCCTCGAGAACAGACTCAGTCTCGGTTTCAGGGTCGATGACATCTTCAACACAGCCTCGAACAACATGGATATACTTACTCCTGGCTCATCGAGTATCTATCTCGGTCAGAAGTACTATCGCTGCAAGGCTATCGTCGACCTCACCTGGAACTTCGGACAGGCGCAGAGCACTAAGGCCCGCAAGGTCGGTAACCTCGACGAGATGTCCCGCGTGGGAAACAATAATTGATTCTGAGAATACTCCCTGTACTCAGGGATTGCTAAACAACATATATACTGAACTAAAAAAAGAAGGGGCGGCCGTGAGGTCCCCCTTTCTTGCTATTTGTATTTTCTTTTCAGCTGTTATCGACCGATTCTGAATCCTAACCTTACATTTCCAACATGGTAGAAATATCCATTGACAGGAATTCCGATATAACCGGCAGACACAACGAACCTATTGAACTCAAAGCCCAATCCCGACTTGATGAATAATCCGTTGAACGCAAGGTCCATGACTCCGAAATATCCGCCAATCGAACCTTCCACAAAAGGACAGCATCTTTTACCTACAGTGAGCAATCCCTTTGCGTTCAGTGCCAGTGGAACGAAAGCCTCATACGCGAATTTGTCGGGTCCTCCATATACACGCTGCCTTCCTAACATGTCAAACCCAGTCTCTGCTCCGAGGAAAAAATATCTGTTGAATCTCACTCCAACTGCAACATCAGATATTGGACCGCACCAGTCTGTACCTGCGATTATGCCAACTGGATTCAAATATGCATTAAACTTGGCTTTAGGATTCTTTTCCCACGTTACCTGTTGGTCATAATTCTTGATGTTGGCGATACCCTGATTGTTCTCCGCACGGTAATTCTCGTACTGATTCTGAGCATAAATCTCCGAGTAAGATGCAAATAACAAGATGAGGAGGAATAATCGTTTCATATTCATGCCAATTTTGAATTATCTAAAACAAATCTAAAGCAAACTGCGAATATTAACTCGCAACTTTTGCGAATTAATTGCCAAAATAGTCCTTAGAGTTTTGCGATCTCGGCGAGAAGGCTGTCGACGGCCTCGTCAGTGGTGGCCCAGCTGGTGCAGAACCTCACTGCGGTGTGGCCCTCGTCGACGAATCCCCATGACTCGAAGCTGAACTTCTTGCGGAGCTCGGCGACGAGCTCGTTCGGAAGGATAGGGAACTGCTGGTTGGTAGGGCTCTCCGCAAAGAACGGGAATCCCTTCGCAGCGAAGGCGTCCCTGATGGCGAAAGCCTTGTCGATGGCATTCTTCGCAGCACGGATGTAGAGACCGTCGGTGAAGAGGGTCTCGAACTGGATGCCGAGCATACGACCCTTAGCGAGCATGCCACCGTTCATCTTGATGCTGTAGCGGAAGTCCTTCGAGAGGCGGGTGTCGGTGAACACGACTGCCTCGCCGAAGAGCGCGCCCTGCTTGGTACCGCCGATATAGAATACGTCAGCGAGCTTCGCGAGGTCATGGAGAGTGATCTCGCAGGCTGGAGATGCGAGTCCGTAGCCGAGGCGTGCGCCGTCCACGAAGAGAGGAATGTCCCACTCGCGGCATACCTTCGAGATGGCCTCGAGCTCAGCCTTGCTGTAGATTGTGCCCTTCTCTGTTGGGAAAGAGATATATACCATCGCAGGCTGCGCGGTGTGCTCCTTGCTGTAGTCGTCGCGATGCTCTACGAGCACATGCTCGATCTGTGCGGCGCTGATCTTTCCGTTGCCGGTAGGGAGAGCGATGCACTTGTGCCCGTTATGCTCCACGGCCATGGTCTCATGCACATTGATGTGTCCGGACTCGGCGCAGATGACTGCCTGGTACGGGCGGAGTATGTGTGCGATCACAGTCACGTTGGTCTGGGTACCGCCGACGAGGAAATGCACGTCGGCCTCAGGAGCGCCTATGGCCTCCTTTATGAGCTCCTTCGCGTGGGCGCAGTGCGGATCCATTCCGTAGCCCAGGGTCTGATCGAAATTGCTCTCCTGGAGAGCCTGAAGTATCTCTGGAAGACAGCCTTCCAGGTAGTCGCTGTCAAATCTGAACATCTTCTTATGTGTTTTAGGATTGCGAATTTAACGATTAAATGAATGTGATCACCAGTATGACGGTCATCAGTATGGCGAAAAGAATGCACCAGAAGCTGAATATGGCAAGACCCACATGGACGGTCTTCCTCAATGACTCCCTGCGGTTGATTCCGAATAGCTGGCAGAAATCGAAGATCATCAGCATGGCCATCAGGAGCATTCCTATCTTCGTGCTCTTGCCGAAAGTCAGCGCAAGGGCGAAGAGCATGTAGAAGCAATACTGGCAGAGGATGTACGCCGAGATAGCGGCCGACGCCGAATATGATATGCCGTACTTCTTTCTGAAGGCCCACCAGATCGCGAGGCTGAGCAATATCAGGTTCCCCAGGAAGAGGGTGATGCCTCCGTTCCTAAGTGCAGACTCGAGCGCTGCCACGGATGCCTTGAATTCCGTGTCGACATATTCCGGGTTGGTGTCGAGATGGAGGAGCATATACGCATCGAGCAGTGTGGTCGCAGCTCCTATCGCATTCACGGCATAGTCCTTCTCGACCGACTTCTCGACTATCTCTTCCACTGTCTCCTGGGCATAAGCCGTATCCGCCTTCTCCTTTCCCTCGATGGTTATGTTGATGGATGCGTTCTGGAGACTGTCCCTGAAGCTTCCGTATTCCTTGAACCTATGCGCGTTCCTGGCTTCCGGAGAGGCTATGCTCGCCACCATGGCGAAGAATGCGTAGAAGATGATCAGCGCCGTCATAGGGGAGAGATAGCTGCTGTTCTTTCCCTGGAGATAGTCGCGTATCATGTAGCCCGGCCTGAGAAGAAGGTGGACGAAGGTCCTCTTCGCATCGTCGTTCATGAACGGGATGCTGTCGAAGCTGCCCTTGAAGAACTTCTTTGAGCTCACCGAGCTGCTGCGCTTCTGTCCGCAGTCGGGACAATACGCAGTGTCGAATACCCTTCCGCACGAAGGACACTCGATTGGCTGCAGGTTTTCCTTCTTCTGGAAAGGAATGCTGCCGGTGACCATCCAAATGCGGAAAAGACGCCTCAGGGCGGGGCGTCTTTTCGTTATCGTATCAAGTCTTAGCTTCATTCTAGAGCAGTGTCTCGCCTGGAGTGTTGATCTCTTCGAGTGTATAGGCCGAACTTCCGTCGAAGCAGTGAGTACAGATCTGGCACTTCTCGAGTCCGATTGCCTTCACGAGTGTGTCGAGCTTGCTGAACTGGAGTGATGAGAGGCTGAACTGCTGCCTGATGTCCTCGACCATTCTCTCATATTCAGGAGAACCTGCTGTCGCGTATGCCTCGAGGTTCTTGCTTGCGTCGCCTTCGAACTTCTTGATGACCCTGCGGGTGATGAGGTCCATCTCGCTCTTGCTGGCAGAGAAGTTTATGAACGGACATGCGTAGATAAGAGGAGGACATGCGATTCGCATGTGGACTTCCTTCGCTCCGAGCTCGGTGAGAACCTTCGTATTGTCGCGAAGCTGGGTGCCTCGTACG
The DNA here is from genome assembly GCF_056207615.1 of Candidatus Cryptobacteroides sp. NCBI lineage: Bacteria > Pseudomonadati > Bacteroidota > Bacteroidia > Bacteroidales > Candidatus Cryptobacteroides > Candidatus Cryptobacteroides sp. Next base: position 7,902 of record NZ_JBAEER010000025.1, read on the forward strand.
ATGCTGTCGTCGCAGAAGAGAACCCTCTTGTCCTTGAGCACAGGGGCGTTAGGGATGAGCTTCATCTTCGCTACGAGCTCGCGGTGCTCCTGGTTCGATGGCATGAACGAACGTGGCCAGGTAGGAGTGTATTTCTGTATCGCGCGCTGGTAAGGAACCTTGTGGCCCTCCGCATATCCGACAGCCATTCCGATGCCGCTGTCTGGAATGCCGCATGCGCAGTCGACTTCAGTCTTGTCTTCCTCTCCCATCACGCGACCGCACTCGTTGCGCATGATCTCGGCGCACTTGCCTTCGTAGATGGAGTTAGGGAAACCGTAGTAAACCCAGAGGAAGGAGCATATCTGCATCTTCTTGTTCGGCCTGCGGAGCTGCTCGAAGCCGTCTCCCTTGATCTTTACTATCTCTCCAGGTCCGACGAAGTAGCTGATCTCATAGTCGAGGTTAGGGAAGGAGCTTGATTCGCTCGCCGCCGCCATCGCACCGTCCTTCTTTCCGAGGACGATAGGGGTGCGGCCCCAGCTGTCACGCGCTGCTATGATTCCGTCCTCGGTGAGGAGGAGCATGCTGCATGAACCCTTGATATTGCGGAATACGTTCTCGATGCCGTCCACGAAGTCCTTGCCCTTGATGATGAGCAGTGAGATGAGCTCGGTAGGGTTAATCTTGCCACTGCTGAACTCGCTCAGATGCATGTTCTCTTCGAGGAGCTTGTCTGCGAGTTCCTGTGCATTGTTGATCTTTGCTACAGTAACGATGGCGAACCTTCCGAGGTGGGAGTTCATCAGGAGCGGCTGTGCGTCGGTGTCGCTGATGATGCCGATTCCGGCGTTGCCCTTGAATTTGCCGAGTTCAGACTCGAACTTGGTCCTGAAGTAAGTGTTCTCAAGGCTGTGGATGCTCCTGAAGAAGCCGTCCTCCTGGCTGTAAGTAGCCATACCGCCGCGGCGGGTACCGAGATGGGACTGATAGTCAGTTCCGTAGAAGAGGTCTGTCGCACAAGGTTTTTCCTTGTGGATAGTGCCGAAAAAGCCACCCATTGATGAGATTGTTTGTAGTTTTCTGACCGCGAATTTATAAAATTTTAAATTTTTTAAAAAATATTATTGCGTTCTCGGCGAGAAATGTTTTGTGAATGGCTAATCAAGCAGCCATCCGCCCTTCTGGAGCACCTTGGTCATAAGGAGCGGATTCATGTCGGACTCGTGCTTCTCGACGAAATTGCGTACTTCCTTCCTGGCTTCGTCGGACCTGTGGCTGGAAAGCAGGGCTGAGCACCATGTAGAAGGGAAGAATATGTCGCCGGTCCTCTGGATTTCTTCCAAAGCCTCGAGGCCAGGAGTGATGTATCTCACGGCTTCTGCGGCCCTCAGAGGGTGGTTGAGAAGCGAGAGCGCGCTGGTCACTCGTGACTCGGCGGCGCGGGTCTCGTCGTGGAGCAGGGTCTCGAAGAAACGGTCTCTTTCCTCCTGGTCGGCAGAGCAGGCCTGCGAGATGTACATGAAGGCTTCCTTCCTGTCGGGATTGGTGATCCTGTCCGCCTGGATCCTGCGTATGTCCTCGGCTCCTTCAGGATACCTTATCATGAGCTGATATGCCAGGGATGTGTAGTCGCTCTCGCTGAAAGTGAGGCCATTGAACGGATCCTGGCTCACCCAGTTGAAGAAGAGCAGATCGTTGTACCTTGTCGAAAGGGACATGAGCGAGCGGTAGGCGAGAAGTCGGAACTCGCTGTCGCGCTCCTCGTCTGCCGCGATGCTGAAGAGCATGGTCTCGAAGCTTCCGCTGTTCTCCGCCCACCTCGCAGCTGCCGAACCGTAGCTCAGAAGCTGGCTGCGGATGAGCGCGTTGGTCTCATGGTCGAGCGCATAGCACACCCACTCTGCGAAGTCCGCGCTGTCGATGGTCCTGTGCCATACGTTCTCATAGAGGGTCATCAGAAGCGACATCCTTGCGGTCTCGCTATCCAATGATGTGTACTGTCTCTTGAGCTCCCTTGCAGCCTCCTCGTCGGTGCGGAACCATCCGTAAGCCTTTCCATCTATATTAGGTATGACGCTCACGATGTCGAAGGGAGCCTCGAATCCGACCACGTCCTTGCCTTCGAAGACAGCGGTGACGTCGACATGGTCCTTCTCTCCGACTATCCTGCACACGATTTCCTGCTGCCATACGTTCCCTGCCTTGAAAGGATCTCCCTGCCTGATCGCGAGCTTCCTGCCACTGACCTCGAAATCGTAGGCCGGCATGCCTTTCTCCTTGATCCATACCCGGCTCCAGTCTGCGATGTCGAAGTCCGCCTCCTTGCTGAAGATCTCGATCAGATCGTCCCAGGTCGCGTCTCCGTAACCGAACTTCCTGAGGTATTCCTGGATTCCGCGGCGGAACTTTTCCTCACCCAGGCGCTTCTCGAGCATTGCCATCACCACCGGCGACTTGTCGTAGATGATGTTGCAGTAGATGAGTCCCGCATAGTTGAGGTTGTCCAGCGGCCTCTGGATTGCGTTCGATCCGAGCGTCCTGTCCTCGCTGTACGAAGCTGCATAGTAGTTCATCAGGTCTCCCAGTTCGTGGTTGATCTCGGGGAATTCAGGCCTTGCCATCTTCGCAGCGAAGAAGTTCGCGAACACCTCCTTGGTCCATACGTCGTCGAACCATTTCATGGTCACATAGTCGCCGAACCACATGTGGGCGGTCTCATGCGCTATGAGCGCAGCCCTGTCGAGGAGCTCTGCGGTGGTCGCGTTCGCGTTGAGGAATATCCTCCTGTCGTTGTAGAGGGTCGCTCCTGTATGCTCCATTCCTCCGTACTGGAAGTCAGGCAGCACTATGAGGTCATATTTCGCGAAAGGATACGGGATTCCAGTGTAATCCTCGAGCCAGTCCAGCGAACTCTTCACGAGCCTCAGCACCTCGCTGCACTCCGCGATCTTCTCGGGATCCGTCTCCCTGTGGTAGAGGTGCACCGGCTTGCCTGCGGCGCTGATCCCGTCCTCGCTTACGCACTCGAATTCACCGGCGACGAAGGAGAATAGGTAACTGCTGAGAGGCTCGGTCTGCGCGAAGCATATCCTGTTTCCCTCGTGCGAGCTCACGGCAGTGTTCGATACCGCGACCCAACCCTCGGGAACGGTGAGGCTGAGGGTATATCTTGCCTTCATGTCCGACTGGTCGAAGCAGGGGAACAGCGTCCTGGCGCGGTCAGGGACGAGGAGGGTGTAGAGGAAATGTTCCCTGCGGTTGAGGGACTGCTCTCCGGCCGTGAAGGAGATGTCGACCTTGTTCTCACCTCTCTTCAGCAGTTTGGACGGCAGGACTATGTGCTCGTTCTCTATCTTTGCGTCGACCGTGTTCCCGTTGATGCTGACCGATGCGATCTCGTATCCTCTGGCATCCAGGACAACGTCCTTGCGGCTCTCGAGATTGAAGCGAACTGTCTCGCTGGCGGGGATGCTTTCGCTGATTTCCTGGGGTATGTCGAAGTCCAGCTCGTATCTCACGTCGGTGATCTCGGCCTTCCTGCTGATTGCAAGGGAATGGGGGACTCCGGACTCGATTGCTCGGCTGCAGGATGCGAAAATGGACGTAAGTGCTACGAATGCCGTTACTATGCGTTGTATTCTCATGATTCAGGGATGTTTGACCCACAAAAGTAAGCCTTTCTTGAAAAATAGTACAAAATAATAGGACTATCGTTCATAAGAACTTCCTTGGTCCTGCGCGTACTTGATATTTGCATAGCATTATTATATTTTTGTATTGGCCAAACAGGCAAAACGAAATAATAACCAAAATCAGATATGAACAAGATCGCAAAAGCACTCATTCTTTTCGGCATGTCACTCGCTGTCTGCGTGAACGCCGATGCTGCAAAGCGTCAGCGTACCATCACCAAGGTGGAGGCAGTAAGCGTGGAGAGTCCTGCCGGAACGGTACCTGTACTTCCATACCAGGTCTGGGTTACCTACTCTGACGGTCATCAGGACTGGCGCCAGGTTCGCTGGACCAACTCTGCTCGTCCGGTCGAGGAGCTCCAGGCGACCTACCCTGTAGGAAAGGAGTACACCATCGACGGATATGTGATCGGTGACAACACCACCGAGAACGGCTATCCTATCGTAGCAAACATCAAGGTCGTGACCAAGAAGACCGTCAGCCATGAGATCAAGGCTGAGCCTCTTCCACTGGCAAATGTGCACCTCACCGGATCCAACCGACTCACCTCGAACCGTGAGCTCGCCATCGACCAGATCCTCAGCTGGGACGTGAAGTCTATGTGTTACAACTACCGTGACACCTACGGTTTCAGCACCGAGGGTTATCCTGAGGGCGACGGTTGGGATTCACCTACCACCAAGCTCAAGGGACATGGTACGGGTCACTATCTCTCGTCTCTTGCTTTCGCATACACATCTACCGACGATCCTGCCAAGAAGGCTGCGCTCAAGGCGAACGTGAAGTTCATGCTCGACTGCATGCGCGAGTGCCAGGAGAAGACCTTCGTATGGAACGAGGAACTCGGTCGCTACTGGGAGGCTCGTGACTTCGCACCGGAGGAGGAGCTTCGCGGACTTCTCGGAACATGGGCAGCGTTCGACGAGTACAAGCAGCATCCTGAGAAGTACGGATATGGATACATCAACGCCATCCCTGCACAGCACTGCGCACTCATCGAGATGTACCGTGCGTACAACAACAACGACTGGGTATGGGCACCATACTATACCGTCCACAAGCAGCTCGCAGGTCTCATCGACATCGCAAACAACATCGATGACAAGGAGCTTGCAGCGAAGGCTTTCACCATCGCAAAGGACATGGGTCTCTGGGTGTGGAACCGTATGCACTACAGGACTTATGTGAAGATGGACGGCGACCGCGCTGAGCGTCAGGCAAAGCCAGGCAACCGTTACGAGATGTGGAACATGTACATCGCAGGTGAGGTCGGCGGTATGTGCGAGTCCCTTTCAAGGCTCGCAGAGATGTCGAACAACCTCGAGGATAAGGCTAAGCTCATCGAGGCTGCGAACTGCTTCGATACCAAGGCTCTCTTCGATCCTGTCTCAGTGAACATCGACGACGTACGTACCCGTCACGCAAACCAGCACATCCCTATGTTCGTGGGTGCTCTCCGCAGCTACCGCACCAACAATGATCCTTACTACTACGATCTCTCATACAACTTCTGGAACATGCTCCAGGGTCGTTACATCTACGCAATGGGTGGTGTAGGTAACGGTGAGATGTTCCGTCAGCCTTACTCACAGATGCTCAGCATGAACACCAACGTGATGTCAGACTGGAGGACTCATCAGATGCTTCCTAATCCTACTCTCAACGAGACCTGCTGCGCATACAACATCGCCAAGCTCACCAAGGATCTCAACTGCTTCGATCCTGACGACGCTCGCTACATGGACTACTACGAGCGCGTGCTCTACAACCAGCTCGTCGGTTCGGTACATCCTGAGCATTACGGAGTGACCTACCACTACGCAGTCGGAATGAACGCGGCAAAGCCTTTCGGCAGCGAGACTCCGGGTTCTTCATGCTGCGGCGGTACCGGTTCAGAGAACCATGTCAAGTATCAGGAGGCTGCTTACTTCGTGGGCGACAATACCATCTGGGTGGCTCTCTACATGCCATCTGAGGCAAAGTGGGGCAACGTCACCCTCGCACAGGACTGCCTCTGGCCAGCGGAGAAGACCTCTATCACCGTGAAGGAGGGAAGCGGCAACTTCACCATGAAGCTCCGCGTACCTTACTGGGCAACCGCAGGCTTCACCGTGTCTCTCAACGGCAAGGTCATCGCGCAGAACTGCCAGCCTTGTTCATACTACGCAATCTCAGGCCATGATTGGAAGCCAGGCGACGTGGTCGAGGTCGAGATGCCATTCACCAAGCACATCAACTTCGGTCCTGACAAGATGGCTCTCGCAGCTACCGGTCCGGACGAGCCTCGTACTCCTTTCGACCCACAGTGGCTCGGTACCATCATGTATGGTCCTCTCTGTATGGCGACTGAGGAGGTACACGACTGGTCAAACGCTGACATCGACCTCAGCGGCGACCTCTCTGAGATCGTTGCAAATGCACCTACCGCAGCCGGCGGATTCGACGGCAACCTCTATACCATGACTCTTGGCGACCTTACCTTCGTCCCTGACTATCACGAGACTCACAATGCGACCCACTATCTCCGTCTCAACGTGAACGCTCCTAAGAAGGCAAAGAAGGGCAAACTCGACAAGACCGAACTCAACGCAGTCGTGAACCTTGCAAAGGAGCGCGTAGCTGAGCAGGATGCATGGAACGCTCTCGCAGTGAAGGTTCCTGCATTCTCTCCATGGGCCCCTAACGGATATGCCCGCATGGTCGCTCAGATTGCAGCTGCCGAGAAGATTCTTGCTGCCAAGAAGCCAAGCATGGCAGAGGTGAACGATGCAGTTTCTGCACTCAACGTTTGCGTGAACACCATGCGTCCTGGTAACCTCGCAGAGCCGGAGGATCTCGCAGAGCTCCTCACCCTCGTTACCGAGACCAAGGAGATTTCAAGCAAGACTACTGAACTCCGTGAGGCTATCGACTACGCTGACATGGTCGTTTCCTATGTGAACGACGGTAGCGGTACTGCGGATATGATCGTGAAAGCTACGGCTCAGCTCAAGGCGGCACGCGCCAACTTGGGTAAGTAGCCGGGTGATAATTATAAGTTCGTTTTATTTGGATGCATCCACGATGCCGGACGGTATCGTGGATGTTTTTTTTGTACTATCTTTGGCGCGCATTTCCCTTTGACCCATGGAAAAGAATCCTATAGATATCGCTTTGCGCTGCGCGATGGACGCGCATGAATGCCAGCTCGATCCAGCCGGCTATCCGCGCATGCTCCACAGCCTTGCGGTGGGCCTGATGGGCCATACCGACGAGGAGAAGATGGCAGGTTTCCTGCATGATTCCCTGCTTTACGGAGGCACGACTGCTGCCAGACTTCGCGAGGCCGGCGTTCCGCTCGGCATAGTTGCCGCGACCGAACTCCTGACTCCGGAATCCTTAGACATGAATGCACACGCCGCGAAGGTCATCTCTTCGGGCAATCCTATCGCGCTCCAGGTGCTCTACAATGATCTCAGGAAGACCCTCGAGGCGGGGGAGAATGCCGAGTTGTCTGAGGCGCTCGCCATGGTGGAGAAGGCTGTCGCGGATGCTTCCAGAGTGGATCTGTATTCTTTCCCGGAGGATCCTGAGGTGGATGTCGCGATCTTTGCCTGCGGTTGCTTCTGGGGCACTCAGCACCAGTATGACAAGGAACCTGGAGTGCTCAGGACCCTTGCCGGCTATACCGGCGGACCGGAGGAGAACCCAAGCTATGCTGACGTACGTGACCATAGGACCCACCATGTCGAGGCCGTCATCGTGGAGTTCGACCCGAAGGTCACCGACTACACCAAGCTCTGCCAGGTATTCTTCGAGATCCATGATCCTGCCCAGACCGACGGAGTCGGACCTGACCTGGGACCTCAGTACAGGAGCTGTCTTTTCTGGAGGACTCAGGAGCAGAAGGACAAGGCCGATGCCGTCATTGCAGACCTTCGTTCCCGTGGATATGAGGTGAACACCCTCATTCTTCCGTTCGAGCGCTTCTACATTGGCGAGGAATACCACCAGAAATACTATGAGAAGACCGGCGGAGAACCATATTGCCACCTTCGTGTCCGAAAGTTCCCCAAATAATTATTAGATTTGCACTTCCTTGCCCCAAGGAAAGAGCAACATGGATGAAGCATCGACATTAAGAGCAGAAGAACTACACTGGTATGCGATGAACGTCTTCTTCAACAAGACGGCAAACGTGATACCGTTCCTCACGGCTGACGGCATGGCCTACTTCTGGCCGAAGAACGTCGCCAAGAATCTGCTTTTCATCAGGTCGACCGCTCCTTATGTACTCGAGCTCCGTAAGAGGATCAACTGCCACAACAAGCTTTTCACAAAGCCGGGCAGCTTCGATCCGCAAGTCATTCCGGACAGGGAAATGGACCTTTTCATCAAGGTGTCGTCGGTGGACGACATGGGAATGGAGATAGTACAGGTGGATTATTCCAAGCTTATCCTCGGACAGAAGGTCAGAGTGGTAGGAGGACCTTTCGAAGGCACGGAAGGATATATAAAGCGCATACACAAGGACCAGCGACTGGTTGTATGCATAGAAGGCGTCGTTGCCGTGGCTACCTCGTACATACCGAGAGCCCTGCTCGAGCCTGTAGTAGAGTAAAGAACGAACAAGACATATATGTTGAAAATTTCACAGCGCGCAGAGAATATGCCGAGCTCTCCTATCAGAAAGCTCGCAAGATATGCCGACGAAGCAAAACGTAACGGCATACATGTATATCATCTGAATATCGGTCAGCCGGACATCAAGACTCCGGACTGCGCCATCGAAGCAGCTCGTAAGCTTGATCACGAGATCCTCGAGTACAGCCCGTCACAGGGACATCTTTCTCTCAGGACCAAGCTCGTCGGATACTATGCACAGTACGGTATCAACCTCTCGCCGGACGAGATAATCGTCACCACAGGTGGCTCGGAGGCCGTTCAGTTCGCATACATGGCCTGCCTCAACCCAGGTGACGAGATCATCGTTACCGACCCTTCATACGCAAACTACATGGCCTTCGCGATCAGCGCAGGAGCCGTGGTTAAGTCCGTCAAGACCAGCATCGACAACGGCTTCCGTCTTCCTCCAATCGAGAAGTTCGAGGAGCAGATCACCGAGAGGACCAAGGCCATCCTGATCTGCAACCCTAACAACCCGACCGGCTACCTCTACACCCGCAAGGAGATGCAGCAGATTCGTGACATCGTCAAGAAGCACAATCTCTATCTCTTCTCGGATGAGGTCTATCGTGAGTTCATCTATACCAAGCAGCCATACATCTCGGCTTGCCACCTCGAGGGAATCGAGGACAATGTCGTACTCATCGACTCCGTATCCAAACGTTACAGCGAGTGCGGAATCCGCATCGGTACCCTCATCACCAAGAACAAGAAGGTGCGCGAGGCGGTGATGAAGTTCTGTCAGGCTCGTCTCAGCCCGCCTCTCTACGGACAGGTGATCGCAGAGGCTTCCATCTCCACTCCGCAGGAGTACATGGACGAGGTGTACGAAGAGTACCTCAGCCGCCGCAACTTCCTCATCGACGGTCTCAACAAGATCAACGGCGTGTATAGCCCTACACCTATGGGTGCGTTCTATACGATGGTGCGTCTCCCAGTCGATGATGCAGAGAAGTTCTGCCAGTGGTGCCTCACCGACTTCCAGTACGAAGGTCAGACCATCATGATGGCCCCAGGCGCCGGCTTCTATACAGAACCGGGCGAGGGCAAGGATGAGGTCCGCATGGCGTACGTGCTCAACAAGGAGGATCTCGCAAAGGCTCTCGTCGTCCTTGAGAAGGCACTCGAGGCATACAACAATCGCACAGAATAATGCGAATCGGCCCGCTCAGCAGGAACCTGGCCGACCTGGCCATGCCAATTTTCATCGATATCCTGCTGATGATGCTCCTCGGAGCAGTCGATACCTTCATGCTCAGCCGCTATTCCGACCTTTCGGTGGCGGCCGTCGGCATTGATGCACAGTTCATCAACCTCGTGCTGGTGGTCTTCCAGGTCCTTTCCCTTGCGACGTCGATACTCTGCTCGCAGTACATCGGCGCGAAGCTGCGTGACAAGGTCGTACAGGTGGTGGGCATCTCGCTCATCGCAACGGCAGTGGTCGGCGTGGTGGTCAGCTCGTCACTGTTCTTCTTCGCGCATCAGATACTCCAGATGCTTGGAGCCGGCCCCGAACTCATAGGGGAGGCAGAGGTCTACATGAAGATAGTCGGTCTCACATGCATCTTCCAGGCGTTCTCGCTGACCCTTGCCGCAGCCCTTCGAAGTGCGGACATGGCGAAGTACCCGATGATGGTGTCGCTGGTCATCAACGTCGTGAACATATTCGGAAACTATGCGCTCATCTTCGGCCATTTCGGTCTTCCGTCCCTCGGAGTCACCGGCGCAGCGATTGCGACAGCGACCAGCAGGGGAATCGGTATGGTCATCCTCGCCGTCGTGCTTCTGCGCAAGCATATCCCTTCTTTCCCGAAGAGGCTCTTCACCCCGTTCCCATGGGACGAGCTCGGCAAGTTGCTCAAGGTCGGAATTCCTTCGGCCGGAGAGCAGATGTCTTACAGCCTCTCGCAGATGGTCGTAACCTCGTTCATCCTGATGATAGGAAACGACGCTCTGGCAGCCCGCACCTATTGCCAGAACATCGTCATGTTCACCTATGTCATAGCTCTTGCGATGGCGCAGGCTTCGGCGATTGAGGTCGGGCATCTTGTGGGAATGAAGAAGCCGCGCGCTGCGTTCTGCATAGGAAAGCGTGCGCTGAAGATCAGCATCTGGTCCGCAACCTCGCTCTCGTTCCTGATCGCATGTCTCGGACTTCCTATCCTCCACACGCTCACCGATAACGAGAACATCATCCGCATGTGCTGGTCCGTCATGTGGGTCGACATCATGCTCGAGCACGGCCGTGCAATCAACATGTTCGCGGTGAACGCGCTGCGCTCGGCAGGCGACATCTATTTCCCTGTCCTTCTTAGCATCGCGGTCGTATGGACGGTCGCTGTAGGCCTGAGCTACTTCTTCGGAATCACTCTCGGCTTCGGAATCGTCGGAATGTGGTTCGCACTCCTTCTCGACGAGAACATCCGCGGCTACGTATTCGTGAAGCGCTGGAACTCGATGAAGTGGGCGACGAAAAGTTTCGTCAGATAAATAAAGCCGACCATTTGGTCGGCTTTATTTGTATACCCCCGCTGCTATCGCAGCTGCCCCGAGGGGCATGCCGTCTACACTGCGTTCCGACGGGTGTCTCCGTGGCTCAATTTCCATTTCGCACACTTCGACACGGCGCTGATGCGCCTTGTTATATCCGGGCTAGAGCTTGTCGACAAGCTTCTCCATCTGAACGCTGTGTGAACCCTTGATGAGGACCATGGCCCTCGTGATAGGATTCTCCTTGAGGTACTCTGCGAGATCGTCGACGTCCTTGAAGCTTTCCGTGAGCTTGCCAAACTCCTCTCCGACGTAGTAAGCCTTCGTGATCTTGCCGTGCTCGATGAGGAAGTTGACCATGTCCACTATCTTCTTGTGCTCCTCCTGCGACTCCTTGCCGAGCTCACGCATGTCTCCGAGGAGTGCTATCTTGCAGCGCGCGTCGAGCAGCGAGAAGTTCTTGAGCGCAACCTCCATGCTGCTAGGATTAGCGTTGTAGGCATCTACGATGAGGTTGTTGTCCATGGTCCTTACCATCTGAGAGCGGTTGTTGGAAGGGACATAGCGGCTGATTGCCTCCACTGCCTGCTCCTCGCTGACGCCGAAGAACTTTCCGACGGCGATGGCTGCCATCACGTTGTCGGCATTGTATGAACCTATGAGATTGGTGCGGACCTCGAGCATCTGCTCCTGGTGATAGATGCGTCCGGTGAACGGATTGGTCTTGAGGACAGGGACGAGCATCTTGAGGAAAGGATAGCGGCCGTTGGCCTGGAGAACCACCGCGCCCTGATACTTGACGCCGTATGGTATGGTCTTCAGACCTCTGATCTCCCTTGCCATTTCCCTGAGGTCCTCGCTGTCGGAGTTGATGAAGACCTTCTGGCCATGGGCCTTGATGAACTCATAGAGCTCACCCTTGGTCTTCTTCACACCATCGAAACTGCCGAAGCCGAGAAGGTGAGCCTTGCCGACGTTGGTGATCAGGCCGTAGTCAGGCTGCGCGATCTCGACGAGCTCCTTGATGTCACCAGGGTGGCTTGCGCCCATCTCGATGACCGCGATCTCAGTGTCCTCGTTGATCTTGAGGAGGCTGAGAGGAACTCCGATATTGTTGTTGAGGTTGCCTTCAGTGGCGGTCACGTCATATTTGCACGCGAGCACGCACTTGATGAGCTCTTTCGTAGTGGTCTTGCCGTTGGTTCCGGTGAGGGCGATGACTGTGAGTCTCTCGTTTCCGAGGAAGGTGTTCTCGCGGTGGTAGCGGGCGAGTGCCCAGAGAGTCTTGAGGGTATCCTTTACGGGAATGATCTTCTCAGAGAGCCTCTCCACGGCCTCGATCTCCTTCTTGTGAGACTTGAACCAGTCATCTGATACGACTGCATAGGCAGCTCCCGACTCGATGGCCTTGAAGGCATAGTCGCTGCCGTCGAAGTTCTCGCCCTTGAGTCCGATGAAGAGCTGTCCTTCCTCGATCTTGCGGCTGTCGGTGGTGACGCTTCCGCATGCGAGGAATATCTCGTGAAGTTTCTGTATTTCTATTGCCATTGTCTATCTTCTGTTTGAAGTCAAGAACCCTTATTTCAAGCCGGTGCTGCCGAATCCTCCTTCTCCTCTCTCGGTCTCATCGAGAATCTCTACCTCCTCCCACTCTACAGTCTCGTGGCGTGCCACGACCATCTGGGCGATTCTCTCGCCAGGGACGATCTCGAATGCTTCGTTCGAGAGATTCACGAGGATGACCTTGATCTCTCCGCGGTAGTCTGCATCGATGGTTCCGGGAGTGTTGAGGACGGTGATTCCACGCTTCGCTGCAAGACCGCTGCGAGGACGTACCTGTGCTTCAAAACCCTTTGGAAGCGCTATGTAAAGACCGGTTGGGACCATGGCTCTCTCGAGTGGACCGAGGGTCACGGATTCAGTGATGTTTGCCTTGAGATCCATACCCGCAGACTGCTCTGTGGCGTAAGCTGGAGTAGGGAAGGCCGACTTGTTGATGATCTTGACTTTCATGCTGCAAATTTAATCAAAAGAGCCGTAAAAAAGAATTTAATCCCATGCTTCGAGATCCTTTTCGATCTGCGGCATCATGCTCCTGTGGAACTGCGGTTCCTTGCCCTCCTTCCTCTGCTTCCTGTAGTCGTCGAGGAGGAAGAAAGCGTGCTTTGCGAGCTGCACGATGGCGATGAGGTTGCATATAGTGAGCAGACCCATGCATATGTCGATCCACACCCACACGTCCTGCAGGCTTCCGAACGCACCGCCGACGATGGTGGCCGCGATGATGGTCCTGTATATCCACAGCCATATCCTTGCCTTCCTGCTGTCGCTGCCGGTCACAAACCTCAGGCTGTTCTCTCCATAGAAGTAGTTGCCGATGATGGATGTGAAGGCGAAGAGGAATACGGCCGCGGTGATGAAATACACTCCGACCGGACCGATCAGCGAATTCAGTGCGGCGATGGTGAGCTCGATTCCGTCCTTGCCGCTGTCGTACTGTCCGGAGATGATCACGATCATGGCTGTGCATGAGCATATCACTATCGTATCCACGAATACGCCGAGCGCCTGGATGAGGCCCTGCTTTGCCGGATGGCTGGTGTCAGCGATTGCCGCAGCGTTCGGAGCTGAACCCTCACCGGCCTCGTTGCTGAAGAGGCCTCTCTTGATTCCCTGCATGACTGCGAGTCCGACGACTCCGCCGCCAACCTGCTGCATTCCGAACGCGCTTTCGATGATGAGCTTGAGCACTTCAGGAATCTTGGTGATGTTCAGTGCGATGATCACTATCGCGAGTAAAAGGTACGCCACCGCCATGAATGGGACCATGTAGCTGGTGACGAGGCTGATGCGCTTGATGCCGCCGATGATGATGGTCATGAATCCGATCATCATGATGATGGCGACAGGGAGCTTGGACCACCCGAAGGTAGTGTTGAGCGAGCCGAGGATGACGTTGCTCTGGAGCACGTTGTTCGCGAATCCGAAGGTGAGGATCATCAGGATGGAGAAGAGCACGCCCATCCACCTCCTGCCGAGTCCGGCTTCCATGTAGAATGCCGGGCCGCCGTAGTACGAATCCTTGCCCTTGCGCTTGTAGAGCTGGGCGAGGGTGGCCTCCACGAATCCGGTTGCAGATCCGAGCAGTGCCATCATCCACATCCAGAACACCGCTCCCGGACCTCCGACGAAGATGGCGGAAGCGACTCCGGCGAGGTTGCCCGTTCCGACGCGGCTCGCCAGCGACACCGCAAACGCCTGGAATGTTCCGATGGTCTTGTCATTTGAGACCTTGTCACGGCCGGCCATGATGCGGCACATCTCTCCGAGCATCCTGAACTGGAAGCCCTTTGTCTTTATCGTGAAATACAGTGCACACCCTATCAGGAGGGTGATGATAACGTACGACCAGAGGAAGTCGTTTATTGAGTCAATGAATTGAAGCATATAGTGCTAAATTGGCAATTTTATTTTGCAATTCCAATTTTTGGCGTATATTTGCACTCGCATTCGGGGGATTAGCTCAGTTGGTAGAGCACCTGCTTTGCAAGCAGGGGGTCAAGAGTTCGAATCTCTTATTCTCCACAACGATAAGCCGGTCAGTCTTGACCGGCTTTTTTCGTTGTGGAGAATGTGTCTTAACCCCAGTCAGCTGTCGCTGACAGCCCCTGTCAGGGGCACACGGCCTGCGCTCCGCTCCGGCCGGCAACTCCGTGGCTCGACAACTGTCTCGCACACTCCGTTGCGGCGCTCGTGCGCCTTGCTGGGTCAGCATTCAGTTTGCATGCGTTTCAGCCTAATATTCTTTAGTTCCAAATAACCAATAACAAATCTTCCTGCTTTTTGCCCAGGTGACCGAATGGTTGCCTTGAATGCGTCTGGCACGAACGTCAAAAATCGATCGATTCTTGGATGTCGTGCCAGCAAAATAGCTCAAAACCCAGGAAATCGTGCCACGAACGCCAAAAAACACCCTATTTTTGTAGCTCGTGCCAGCCGGACAGGCCGGAAGACGCCAGTCGAGCTAGACGGGAGACCCCAGCCGGGCTAGACGGAAGATCCCAGCCGGGCCGTATAGAAGAACCTAGCCGGACAGGTCGGAAGACCCCAGTCGGACTGCATGAAAAATAGAATTAGCTATGACAATGGATTGGTCAAGAAAAGTTTGGGAATGTGCGCTGGTTGCGGTGCTGAGCGTGCTGTTTGTTGGCTGCGCGCAGAATCAGAATCGTAAGCGGACGCAGAATCCGGTGTCTACCATGGTGGTGCTGGAGATCGCGACAGTTGGGACGACTCCGGATGCAGCTGTACCGATGGGGGAGATAGAGCTGCTTCTATATGATGACACCCCGCTTCACAAGGCGAATTTCGTCGAGATGGTGGAGAGCGGGTGGCTTGAAGGCAAGATCTTCAACCGCGTCATCGCCGATTTCATGATCCAGTGCGGGTATGAGCAGACGGAGCACACAATCGAGCCGGAGATACATTATCCGAAGTATATCCACCGTCGCGGAATGCTCGCGATGGGGCGTTCGCGCGAGGACCTGCTCAGCAATTCGGAACAATTCTATATCGTATGGGGAAAGCCCCTGGACGACGAATACATAGATCGCGTGCAGGAGAGGATCTTCCGTGAAACTGGCGAGCACATAGTGTTCCCGGAGGAGATCCGCCAGGTCTATAGGACAGTCGGAGGCACGCCGCATCTGGACAGCCAGTTCACCATCTTCGGTGAAGTTACCAAGGGACTCGACGTCGTGGAGACGATACAGGCTGTCGAGACCGACTCGGAGGATAAGCCCCTTGCCGACGTCGTGATCACCAAGGCCTACCTGAAGTAGCCCCACATACAAATAAGAGCCTGTGTCAATGCGACACAGGCTCTTATATTGCGCACCAACAGTGTTGGAACTAGCCTCGAAGCTTGACGAAGGCGCAACGGCAGTGCTTTTTACTCGCCCTCGAAGCTTGACTCAGGAGCGTTGTAGAATGCGATAGCGTCGATCTCGGTCTTTGCACCCTTAGGGAGAGCAGCGACCTGGTAGCATACGCGTGCAGGCTTGTCCTCTGGGAAGAACTCAGCATATACGCCGTTCATGGCAGCGAAGTCGTTGATGTCTGAGAGGAGAACGCTGGTCTTCACCACATCGTTGAATCCGAGACCTGCTGCTGCGAGGATGTTACCGATGTTGGTGAGTGCCTGACGAGTCTGCTCCTCGATGGTTGCAGGAATCTCGCCGGTAGCTGGATTCACTGGAAGCTGACCAGAAACATAGAGGGTGTCGTTGGCGAATATGGCCTGTGAGTAAGGTCCGATTGCTGCGGGAGCCTTAGGGGTTGCGATGATCTTCTTCATGTCGTTGTGTTTTGTATGATGCAAATTTACTGATATTATGTCGTATATTTGTACAAACCAATGACCAAATACATGAAAAAAACGCTATTCGCGGTCGTGGCCCTGATTCTTGGCGCATCATTTGTCGCCAATGCCCAGAAGCCAGACCCAAAGTTTCACATCTACCTCTGCTTCGGTCAGTCGAACATGGAGGCAGGTGCAGTTCCTGCAGAGCAGGACAAGGATTTCAATGATCCGAGATTCCAGTTCGTCGCGGCTGTGGACATGCCGAAGATGGACAGGGAGATGGGCAAATGGTACACGGCGGTTCCGCCGATCTGCCGTCCGAGCAACAACATGGGCCCGGTGGATTTCTTCGGTCGCAAGATGATCGAGGTCATGCCTGCGGACTACAGGGTGGGAGTCATCAACGTCTCCGTGGCCGGTGCCAAGATCGAGCTCTGGGACAAGGACGCCTACAAGGAGTACATCGACAGTGAGCGCGACTGGATGAAGGACATCGTCGAGATGTACGGCGGCAGCCCTTATCAGCGCCTGCTCGATATGGCGAAGATCGCACAGAAGGACGGTGTCATCAAGGGTATGCTCCTCCATCAGGGAGAGTCAAACTCCGACGACCCTGAGTGGCCAGCGAAGGTCAAGAAGATCCATGACGACCTCTGCAAGGACCTCGGACTCAACCCTACGGACATTCCGCTCCTCGCCGGTGAGCTCAAGTATGAGGAAAGCGACGGTATCTGCTGGCGCTTCAACCGCGACATACTTCCACACCTTCCTGAGGTGCTCCCTAATTCGCATGTGATCTCTGCGCTCGGTTGCGAGAGCACCGGAGATACCTTCCATTTCAGCACCGAGGGCATGCGCCTTCTCGGCTATCGCTATGCGGAGAAGATGCTCCAGCTCCAGGGCTTCACCAAGCCTCAGACCAGGACCGTGACCCTCAATCCTGCGAACCTCGGCATCTCGAACAGCCCGACTCTCGCGGGTATCTTCATCGAGGATATCTACAACTCCCTCGACGGCGGAATCTGTGCACAGCTTATCCAGAATAACTCTTTCCAGGCCTATGACGTGCCGGAGGCTCCGGACCCACGCGAGTTCTCGCAGTCCGACACCACCTTCTTCGGATGGACCGTTGTCGCAAAGGACGGCGCAAAGGGCCAGGCTCACACCGTGGACTACAAGCCTCTTCGTCCGAACATGAAGAGGATGTACACCTATTATCCGGACGACCAGTATGACGACGAGCTCAGGTACAGGCAGTTCTGCGTAAGGTTCGACGTCGAGGATCCGGGCGAGGGCTACGGTATCGCCGCAAACGGATATGGTATCTCTCCATACGTGTTCCGCGACAGGAATGCATTCTACTCAAACAATACCCAGACCCCTTCGATCGCGGTCAAGGAGGGTATTCGCTACGACCTCGGACTCTATCTCCAGGGTGAGAACTACAAGGGCAATATCAATGTCTATCTCGAGAACAAGGAAGGTGAGCTCAACTCCAACGTCATCACCATCTCGTCGCTCGACAGCAACTGGAAGAAGCACGTCGGTGCACTCAAGGCTCTTCGAAGCGAGGACAGCCGTCTTGCCATCGTCGCTGACTCAAAGGGTATCTTCTACCTCGATTTCGTGACCCTCGTTCCTGAGGAGTCCGAGCTCTGGCTCGAAGGCGCTGCCGGTCCTTTCCGCAAGGATATGATGCAGGCTCTCGCAGACCTCAAGCCTACCTTCATGCGCTTCCCTGGCGGTTGTGCATCCGAGGGCTCGACCTACTTCGGCCAGGTGTTCTGGAAGAACAGCATCGGCCCAGTCGAGGAGAGAATAGGTTTCCGTAACCATTGGGGCTACTGGACATCTCAGTACGTGGGATTCTACGAGTATCTCCTGATGGCCGAGTCTCTCGGTGCAACTCCTCTTCCTGTGCTCAACAACGGTGTTACATGCCAGTTCGCCGGTCATTCATACATCGCTCCGCTCGAGACCGAGAGAGATCGCCAGAATTTCTACAACGTCTTCGTGAAGGATGCCCTCGACTTCATCGAGTTCTGCAACGGCAGCGTAACCACCGAGTGGGGTGCAAAGCGTGCGCAGATGGGCCATCCGGCTCCGTTCAACCTCAAGTACCTCGGAATCGGCAACGAGAACAAGGGACCTGAGTTCTGGGAGCGCTTCGACATCATGTACAAGGCTGTCAAGGCTCAGTATCCTGACATCGTCATCGTCTCTACCGCCGGCTCTGCTGCTCAGGGTCCAGAGTTCAACGCGAACTACGCTGAGATTGACGCGAAGTATCCTGACACCATCGTCGACGAGCATTACTACATGAGCGATGACTGGTTCTACAAGAACGGCGACCGCTATGCTCCGGGCAAGGTGCGCGGTGCGGAAGGCAATACCTACGACAGGTCGAAGCCAACCCGCGTGTTCGTGGGTGAGTTCGCGAACAACCGTACCAACAACGCCTATGTCTCTACCATGTCCGAGGCGGCATATTGGCTGAGCCTCGAGAGGAATTCGGACATGGTGTCCATGGCAGCGTATGCGCCTCTCTTCTGCAA
>NZ_JBAEER010000026.1:0-23513 GCF_056207615.1 Candidatus Cryptobacteroides sp.
CGATTCCGAGTTCCTCGAGCACTGCAGCTCCGAGAGCCTCGGTCATGTCCTTCTCGTTGATGTTGAGTATGGTACCGGACATGATGATAGCCTTGTGGAAGAGTCCCTTCGCAGAAGGCATGCACATGAGGGTACCGACCTTTCCGCCGCCACCTGACTCACCGAAGATGGTCACGTTGTCTGGGTCGCCACCGAAGTTGCGGATATTGTCCTTGATCCACTGGAGAGCCATCACGATGTCAAGCATACCCGCATTTGCTGAATACTTGTACTTCTCGCCGAACTGGCTGAGATCAAGGAAGCCGAGGATATTGAGACGATGGTTGAGGCTGACGAGGACCACATCCTTCTTCGCGAGACCCATTCCAGGGTTGCCGTTGGACGAGCCTGAATCGAATCCGCCGCCATGGATCCAGAGCATCACTGGCTTCTTTGCCTTGGTGTCGGTGGTCCATACGTTGAGAACGCATGATCCCTGCTCGTTCATCACGTCAGGAGGAAGTTCCCTACCGGTGTTCTGCATGACCTGAGGTCCCCAATTCTCGCACACCATCACGGTGTCCCATGGAGTCACAGGCTTCGGAGCCATGAATCTTTCAATCTCGGCATATGGGATGCCCTTGAATGCAAGGGTACCCTCCTCCATGTGTCCCTGCACGAGTCCGTCCTTAGTCTTCACGATGGACGGATCGCTTGGCTGGCAAGAGATTGCCATGATTGTCGCAGCAGCTGCCGCGAAGAATGATAAAGTCTTTTTCATATACGTTTATTTGGATTGTCTGATGATGTCTACGTCAACGGTTTCAAGAATCGGCTCTGTCGACATGTCCTGAGGATTGGTGCCCGGATAGCCTTGCGGAATCGGCTTACCCAACTTTTCGAACAGTTCTTTCCAATATGCGGGGTATTCCCCGTCCGGGCCCTTGAAATTCATCGGGACCGTGCCGAACAAGGTGTCCCCCTTCTCGGTCACATAGCTGTCTCGTACGAGTTCCGAGCAATATAGAGCGCTGTCATCGGGCAAGAAGCTCAGGTTGTAGCTCCTCCCGCAGAAAGAACGGGCGTTGTCCAGATAGCGGTCAATATCATGGTCACCTTTCAGTCTCTTCACCACAAAGGTCGGATATGTGCCGTCCTCCAGGGTAAAGTCATCCAGGAATACGCTCATCAGGTGGCGGTCGACACCGTGCTCGGTAGTCGCATCGATCACCCACGCTCCGTCCTCGTCCATGTCAACGATGGCTACATGGATGAAGTTGAGTTCCCCGTCGCCGGTCGCGTCGCTGATGGCCTCGGACATGGAACCTGATACAGATTCCTTACCCGAAGGTATTCCGACGAATATGAGATCTCCTTCCTTGAGTCCAGGATCATACTGAACACAAGAAAGGAGCAATATCGGAATTGCGGCGAGACTTACACCAGCTTTCACAAATAACGACTGTCAGATGATTATTCGTTCTGAGCCCTGTACTGTGCCCAGAACTCAGCATTCCATGCGATGATTGCCTGACCGTTCCTGAAATAGGTGTCGATCACGCGGTGGTCGAGGTTAGAAGGCTCGGTGTAAGCGCTGCCGTCGATGACCTGGGCGATGAGTTTCTCCATGTCGTAGAGATACTGCATTGCGAAAGAGTCGTCGCCAAGCTCAGGGAACCAGTCCTTCTGCCAGTAGTGGCCGCCATAGAGACGGAGAGCCTCCTTGTCGATGCCGTTAGCAGGGTTGTTGATATACTCCATGAGGTGCTTGAAGCCACCTACATAGTTTTCGAATGCGCGTACGTCGAAGAGCCAGACACCGTGTCCCGAGCCCACTGCGTCACCGGTAAAGAGGATGTCCTGACCGTCAAGGAAGAACACCACTGAGCCTGCGGTATGGCCAGGGACGAGGACTGAGGTAAGAGTGATGCCGCCGAGGTCATACTTCTTGAGATCGTCATAGAGTTCGTAATTAATGTCTGGGAACCTTGCGACCATCTTCTCGAAGTCGATTCTAGGAAGAGAGAACTTCACGTCCTTGTTCTCCACGAATGCAGGAAGCATTCCTGTATGGTCACCATGGTTGTGGGTGAAGGTGATGGTAAGAGGCTTGTCACCGATACGCTCTGCCACGAGGCTCTGGAGAGACTCGACAGCGTTGTCTGCCCATCTGATGTAGTTCGAGAGGTCGATAAGGAGAGCTTCCTTCTCGCCGACTACGAGATACATGTCCGAGCAGTTGTTGAAATGGGTCTTGTTGCCCTCCGCATCGAATTCCTCACCTGCAGGATTCTGGTCATTGTAATCCTGGATGTGGTAAACGTTCTGGGTGAAGTTCGTGACGGTATAAGGTCCTACCACAACTTCTGGATCAAGAGGCTGAGTCTTTGGTCCGCAAGCAACCGCTGCCACAAGGGCGAGAGCTGCAATGATGATTCTTTTCATATCGGTGAATATTAGGTTTGTGTATTTGGTTTATATAACATACAAATATATGGAAATTGATTGAATTGCCCCAACTCAGTCAGGCGTATTTTCGTCAACAAGTAATTAACAGGTTATTTCTAAAGAGTGACTAAATTTGCAGACCCGCAGTAAGGATGGAAATCAAGATTCAGAAAGGCATGGACCTGCCCGTAGCGGCAGTCTCGGAAGAGGTCAGCAAGAAGCTGGCGTCCTCTTCATGCCTTGTTCTCACTGCACCTCCCGGAGCCGGAAAGTCAACCCTTCTCCCGCTGCTCATCGCGAATACCTTCGAGGGCAGGATACTGATGCTCGAGCCCAGACGCCTCGCCGCACGTCAGATTGCGGAAAGGATGGCCGCCATGATCGGTGAGCCTGTCGGCAAGACTGTCGGATACAGAATCCGATTCGAAAGCAAGGTATCTTCAGAAACACGCATAGAGGTACTCACAGAGGGCATTCTCACCAGAATGCTGATCACCGATCCCTTCCTCGAAGGCGTCTCGGTCGTGATATTCGACGAGTACCATGAAAGGAATCTCGCCAGTGACGTCGCACTTGCACTTACCAGGGAGTCGCAGGCAGTGGTAAGGCCGGAGCTCAAGATACTAGTCATGTCTGCGACCATCGATACGGCAAGTATCTGCTCCGCGCTCGGAGCTTCGCTTGTCGAGAGCAAGGGCCGGATGTTCCCTGTCGAGATTCTATACACAAACGACGACACCGACGGATTCAATGTTGCAGAGAAAGTGAGCCACAGCGTAAGGGTTGCGCTGAGGGAGAATGAGGGCGACGTGCTCGCATTCCTCCCGGGCGAGGCAGAGATACGGAAATGTGCGGAGCTGCTCGAAGGTGCCGGCGGAGAGAACACGAAGATAATGCCTCTGTATGGAATGCTGGCGCAGAAGGAACAGCAGGAAGCAATTGCACCGAGCCGTCCCGGCGAGAGGAAGGTCGTACTCGCCACGCCGGTTGCTGAGACGTCTCTCACCATCGAAGGCGTACGCACCGTGGTCGATTCGGGCCTCTGCAAGAAGATGGTCCATGATCAGATGAACGGCCTCAGCCACCTCGAGACCATACGCATCAGCAAGGATATGGCGACTCAGAGAAGCGGTCGCGCCGGTCGAGTCGCTGCAGGAAGATGCTACCGTCTGTGGAGCAAAGGAAGCGAGACTCTCATGGCTGAAAACCGTGTTCCAGAGCTGTTGGAGGCCGATCTTGCTCCTATGGTCCTGGATATTGCAGCATGGGGAGGTAGCAAGCCTATGAACCTTCCATGGCTCACGCCTCCACCGGCCTCGCACATAGCCCAGGCGAGCTCACTGCTGAAAGAACTGGGCGCTCTGGACGCGAACGGGGCCATCACTCAGCACGGAAGGAAGCTTGCCGCTCTCCCCTGCCATCCGCGCATCGCACAGATGCTAGTGCACGCCGGGAGCAACGCGAGCAAGGCACTTGCGGCCGACATCGCTGCGCTGCTTGAGGAGAAGAACCCGATGCCGGGCAGCGACTCGGACATAAGCACAAGGATAGAGGAGCTGCGCGCGATCCGCTCCCGCCATGGCGGAGGACGAGCATGGACAAGGATCATGAAGGTCGCTGAACAATACAGGTCCATGGTGAAGGCCTCGGAAGACAACGATACGGCCGACCCGCACGAAATAGGTTCTCTCATTGCCGCAGCCTATCCAGAGCGCATAGGAAAGGCTCATGCGGACGGCTGCGGCAAGTATCAGCTTTCATCTGGAGAGCTTGCCTCGGTTGAGATTTCTGATTCGCTCAATGCCCATGAATGGATAGCTGTCGCAAGCATGAATGCCCGTCCAGGCGGCGTAGGGCGCATATTTCTCGCAGCTCCCCTTGATCCATCAGACATCAGGAGCATGATGAGGGAGCGCGACAATGTCAGATGGGATTCGCGCAAGGGAGCCGTCGTGGCTCAGCATGAGCTCCGGCTAGGAAGCCTTCTCGTGGAGTCCAAGACGATCAGCGATGGCTTCCGCGATGCTGCGGTAAAGGTAATCTGCGAAGCTGCACCAAAGGAGGGGCTGAGCATGTTCGATTTCTCCGACAAGGTCCAGGACATGCAGCGGCGAATCGCGACCGTGTCACAATGGCATCCGGAACTTGAGCTACCGGACATGAGCACGGAAGCCCTCCTGGAAAGGGGTTCAGAATGGATTCCTATGTACATTGGGAAAGCGACGAGTGCTGCCGAGCTCAAGAAGCTGGATCTCTGCGAGGTAATCTGGTCATTGATGGACTATGGTCAGCAACAGGCTGTCGACAGGATTGCGCCAAGCCACATCGTCGTTCCGACAGGAAGCCGGATCAGGGTAGAATACAGACAGGGGGCTGAAGCACCTGTTCTGCGCGTCCGCTTGCAGGAGTGTTTCGGTCTCACTGACACTCCGAGAGTAGACGAAGGCAAGCGTCCTGTACTCATGGAGTTACTCTCCCCTGGATTCAAGCCCGTCCAGCTCACTCAGGATCTCCGCAGTTTCTGGGCAGGGACCTATTTCGAAGTCCGCAAGGAGCTCCGACGCCGTTACCCCAAGCACTCTTGGCCGGACAATCCTCTCGAGGCCGATGCCGTCCGCGGCGTCAAGCCCCGCCAGTAAGCAACGTAACTATGTATCCGAAATTCATAATAGCAGGAGACGTGAGGACCGGAGAAGGGTTCCTCAGGATGGGGATGGCAATCAACCACAAGGACCTCAGAATAGGTTATGAGAAGATCTGGGGCGGCGGTTGGTGGTCCCGCAATGACGAGACGCGCACGATCACATTGTACGGTTCGTCAGGTGACTTCGGACCAGCGGACTTCTCCCACTGGAAGATGGCTGACAGGGCTCTCCGGGACTATGTGTTCATCTATGCCTCAAGTCCGTCCGGCGCCGGAAAGATGCTCGACACCTCTGAGATCAAATGGATCTGACCAGTTGCGAAGCACACATAGGCACGAGCGACAAAAAACGGCTTGTTTTTGTCTTTCGTGACGTGTTTTCAGCGTTTTTTCTACGTTTTGCTGGCGCGAACTCCAAAAATCCTTTGTTTTTTGTCGTTCGTGACACTCTGGCGGCGCGGGAAGCATGCAAAATGCATTTGCCCGGACTAGGGTCGGCGAAGCGGAGCGGAGCCGATCTGCATTTTGCATGCTCCCTGCAGCCGGCGAAAAAAGCCTGACCGACGAAAAGACAGCCAGGCTAAGAAAATATCGTTAGTCAATGATTACTCGATCTGAAGAATCTTGTAGCCTCGCTCCTGAAGGGTATCGATGATCTCCTGGATATGGGCATGATTCCTGGTCTCCATCGAAATCTTGAGCACACAAGCCTTGACATCGATGTTGGTATTGGTCCTCTCATGGAGAACACCGACCACATTGGCACCACAATCAGCGATGAGCTGGCTGACTGCCACGAGCTGGCCGGGGCTGTCTGGAAGCTCGACAGAAAGCGTACACTGACGTCCGTTCTTCTGGAGACCGCGGTTGATGAAGCGGTTGAGATATGTCACGTCAACGTTACCGCCACTGACCACACACGCGACCTTCTTGCCCTTGATAGGAAGGTCCTTGAACATCGCCGCAGCCACAGAAACGGCACCTGCGCCCTCTGCGATAAGCTTGTGCTTCTCGAGGAGAAGGAGAATCGCAGCGCAGACCTCATCATCGGTCACAGTGACGATCTCATCCACATACTTGCTGCAAAGTTCGTATGTAAGGTTGCCCGGGGTCTTCACTGCAATACCGTCCGCAATGGTCGAGACTGAAGGAAGATGCTGGATGCTGCCCTCTGAGATACTCTTCACCATGCTCGGTGCGCCTGCCGACTGGACGCCATATATCTTGATGTTCGGATTGAGCTGCTTTGCCGCGTAGGCCACACCGCTGATGAGTCCGCCACCGCCGACAGGGACGATGATGGCATCGAGGTCCGGGCACTCGTCGAGAATCTCAAGTCCGATGGTACCCTGTCCAGCAATCACGAGCGGATGGTCGAAAGGGTGAACGAAGGTCATGTTCTTCTCATCCCTGAGAGACAGAGCCTTCTTGTAGGCGTCGTCATATACGCCAGGAACGAGACAGATCTCCGCACCGTAGCTGCGCGTAGCCTCAACTTTGGAGATTGGAGCTCCGGCAGGAAGGCAGATTATTGACTTGATGTGGTTGGCAGCCGCCGCGAGAGCCACGCCCTGAGCATGGTTACCCGCAGAGCTGGCAATGACGCCATGGGACTTCTCCTCGTCGGAGAGCTGAGAAATCATATAGCTTGCGCCCCTGACCTTGAAAGATCCGGTAACCTGGAGGTTCTCAGGCTTGATGTAAACCTCACAATCCCGTCTTACGGAAGGTGCAGCTACAAGATGAGTCGGACGGATTATGCTCTTCAAGACGTGTGACGCCTTGTATATTTCGTTGAGTGAAAGTTCTCTCTCCATATTCTTTGTTTAAAGGCCTGCAAAAATAGCAATTTGTCAATAAATTTTGTGGCTCATCGCAAGATACTCCTCGAAAAGCCGTACACATTCTTCCCTGTCCATCTCGCTCATGAAATCTCCGAGTTTGTCACGGCCGCCGAAGATCTTGTCGAACTTGTCGTCACGGAAGCCTATCATGCCGTTGTCCTCTATCGTGCAGCCATAGTATACCTTGCTGATGTTGGCCCACAGGCATGCGCAGAGGCACATATGACACGGCTCGCCGGTCGTATAAAGCGTGCAGCCCTGAAGGTCGTGTGTTCCAAGTCTCTTGCAGGCGTCACGTATCGCGGAAACCTCGCCATGGGCTGTAGGATCACAGTCGACGAGCACCCTGTTGTGGCCTCTGCCGACTATCTCTCCGTCCTTGACGATGACAGTTCCGAAAGGACCGCCATGCCCGTTGATTATTCCATCCCTGGCCTCTGAAATAGCCAGACGCATAAATTCGTGGTGCATATCAATCTAGGATTGGTCATTATTCCTCCAAAAATACACAATTATTCTGCCGAGACAAAATGAAAAAGAAAGACTATATTTGTATTTAATATAGAATTGATAAGCAATGTCAGAGGAAATGAATCTCGTAAGGGACCTTGCGGTCATCCTGATCTCCGCAGGTCTCTTCACAATAATCTCAAAAGCTCTCAGGCAACCTCTCATCCTGGGATACATCATCGCAGGATTTCTTGTCGGGCCGAACATCGACTTCTTCCCCGGAATCTCCAGTGTGGAAGCTGTCGAACAGTGGTCAGAGATCGGTATCATCTTCCTGATGTTCGGTCTTGGACTCGAATTCAGTTTCAAGAAGCTCCTGAAGGTCGGCAGCAGCGCACTCGTCACGGCCGGAACCAAGTTCCTCGGAGTGTTCGTGCTGGGCTTCGTGATAGGAACTGCAATGGGATGGACCACGATGGAGAGTATATTCCTCGCTGGACTGCTGTCTATGTCGTCGACCACCGTGGTGATCAAGAGCTACGAGGAGATGAACATGAAGAACGATTCCCACGCGGGCCTCGTGTTCGGAACGCTCGTCGTGGAAGACCTCATCGCCATACTCCTGATGGTGCTCCTCTCGACCATGGCCGTGTCCAAGAAGTTCGATGGAGCTGAGATGCTCTTCAACCTCGGCAAGCTTGCGTTCTTCATCGTTCTGTGGTTCCTCGTCGGCATCTACCTTATCCCGTCGGTGCTCAGCAAGGCCAGGAAATACATCTCGGATGAAATCCTTCTCGTCGTCAGCGTGGGCCTCTGCCTCGGTATGGTGACTCTTGCCAGCGCGGTCGGTTTCTCTTCCGCCCTCGGTGCATTCGTCATGGGATCCATACTCGCGGAGACGGTGGAAAGCGAGCATATCGAGCACCTCGTGAGCCCTATCAAGGACCTCTTCGGTGCAATATTCTTCGTGTCGGTGGGTATGATGATCTCACCTTCCGTCATTGCGGAGCACTGGCTCACCATCCTCATCCTCACCTTGGTGGTGATCATCAGCCACATCATCTTCTCTGCCGCCGGAGTCATACTCACGGGAAAGGGCCTGAAGAACGGAGTTTTCACCGGTTTCAGCCTCGCGCAGCTCGGTGAGTTCGGATTCATCCTCGCAAGCGTCGGTGTGACCCTGGGAGTCATGAGGGACTTCATCTATCCGGTGATCATCGCCGTTTCGGTCATCACGACCTTCACCACTCCATACATGATCAAGCTTGCACGCCCTACCTACAGCCTGCTCTGCAAGAAGATGCCGAAGGGCATGCTCAAAAGACTTGAGACAAACAAGGACGAGGGCAGCCGAAGCATGAAGGAAAAGAGCGAGTGGGAGAAGCTCCTCCGTTTATACTCACTGCGTGTGGTACTCTATGGAGTCATACTCATCGCCCTCTTCATCGGTTCGTCAGTATTCCTCTCCCCTCTGCTTTCCAGGACTATTGCAGACAAGGTCAGCGAGCCTATGCTCCATGTGATCACGTTGGCGATCACTCTCGTAATCATGACGCCTTTCCTCTTCGGAATCGCCGTCAGCACGGGAGACATGAACCATATCACCAGCAAGCTCTACAAGGTCAGGAAGAACAGGATTCCTCTGATAGGTCTGGTAATGCTGAGAATCTTCATCGCCCTTGGCTTCATCATGGCCGTGATCGCGAAGAATGTCAACCTAGAGGGTTGGGCATTGCTGCTGATACTGATATCAACTGTCGTATTCCTCGTAATCGCGCGCTTCTCCGTGCATAAGTTCTCATTCATCGAGAAGAAGTTCATCGCAAACCTCAACGAGCGTGAGGAAGCGGAAAGAAAGGCTAAGCCTGTCACGACTTCCATCAGAAACAAGCTCGCAGGATATGACGTACACCTCGAGAAGATCACGATCAGCCCTGATTCGCTGTTCGCAGGACAGACCTTCCAGGAGATCAGCTTCCGAAAGAAGACCGGTGCCAATATCGTGAAGCTCACCAGAGGTTCGCACAATATCATCATACCATCAAGCAGCACTGTACTCTACCCTCACGACGAAATCATCGCAGTCGGCACTACCGAGCAGATAGCGGCCTTCAGGGAGATGATATCCAGCTCGACAGAGGTACTTGCACACGAGAAGGAGTCGGAGTTCATCGTACATCCGATCACCCTCGATGAAGATTCCTTCCTCACCGGAAAGACCGTACGCCAGCCGCAGATGAAACGGCAGAGATGTATGATCATCAGCGTGCTCAGAGGAGAGGATTTCATCGCCAACCCTGACCCGGACTTCGTATTCGCAGTCGGAGACACCGTATGGCTCGCTGGAGAGAAATCGGCCGTGCAGTCATACTAGCAGGAACTAATCACTGACCCACGATATGAAAAGAACACTAATCACGGCAGCTCTCACCGCTGCCACGATCTGTGCATATGCGCAGAACCCAGTCATCACGACGGTGAACACTCCGGATCCTGCCCCATATGTCCATGGAGACAAGCTCTACATGTTCACTGGCCATGACGAGGACGATGCCACCTACTTCCTCATGAAGGACTGGATGGTATTCAGCACCGAGGACATGGTCAACTGGACCTATCTCGGAACACAGATTTCCACTGCCACCTTCGAGTGGGCAAGGCAGGGTGACAGGGCATGGGCATCACAGGCCATCGAGCGCAACGGCAAATGGTACTGGTA
The DNA here is from genome assembly GCF_056207615.1 of Candidatus Cryptobacteroides sp. Taxonomy (NCBI): domain Bacteria; kingdom Pseudomonadati; phylum Bacteroidota; class Bacteroidia; order Bacteroidales; genus Candidatus Cryptobacteroides; species Candidatus Cryptobacteroides sp. Next base: position 10,085 of record NZ_JBAEER010000026.1, read on the forward strand.
CGTCTGCTGCAGTTCCAAGACCGAGGGCGACGCCCTCGCAGTGGCAGTCGCTGACGACCCACAGGGGCCATGGACCGATGCACTTGGAAAACCGCTCGCAACCGGATTCAGCTTCATCGACCCTACCGTCTTCATCGACGACGACGGTCAGGCATACCTCTTCTGGGGCAACAAGGGTCTCTGGTACGGCAAGCTCAACGAGGATATGATCTCGTTCGTGGACGGCTACAAGGAGGTTCCGGGCTACCACGACCCGGCAAGCTTCGGAGAAATCCAGATGAAGGAGAACTGGGCGCATGGCGGAAAGCTCGAGCCTATGACCCAGTATGAGGAAGGTCCGTGGATCTACAAGAGAAACGGTATCTACTACCTCTCTTACCCTGCCGGCGGCGTTCCTGAGTACATGGCGTACTCTACCGCTCCTACCATCGACGGTCCTTGGACCTTCCACGGGCGCATCATGGACGAGTCTGTGAACAGTTTCACTATCCACGGCGGAAATGTCACCTACAAGGGACATGATTATATGTTCTACCACAACGGAAAGCTTCCTAACGGTGGTGGATTCCATCGCAGCGCATGCGTCGAGGAGTTCAAGTTCAACGCGGACGGTTCCATTCCTTTCATCCCATTCACCGACGGCGTGGAGCCTATCGGAACTCTTGACCCATACCAGACGGTCGAGGCCGAGACCATGGCAGACAGCTGGGGTGTCAAAGTCGACAGGCTTCCGGGCAAGAGGCATTATGTGACCAATATCCACAACGGCGACTGGATCAAGGTCAGGAACGTGGATTTCGGCAGCGAGGACGCGACCATGGTATCGATGGAGATGCTCAACTTCAAGCACGAGGGTGTGCTCGAGTTCTATCTCGACGAGATTGGAGGAAGGCCTATCGCGCGCATCGAGATCAACAACGACAACATGATGAAGACCGCTCCCGTACGCAAGGGCGTGAACGGTATCCATGATCTCTATCTTCTCTTCCGAGGCGGCGACGAGGAGCTCTTCGATCTCGACTGGTGGAAGTTCAACGTCCATGTCAACAGACCTCTCATCTCGACCAAGTACACCGCTGATCCGGCTCCGATGGTCTACAAGGACAAGGTCTACCTCTATACCACCCACGACGAGGACTATGCCAACGGCTTCGTGATGAAGGACTGGCTTCTCTATACTTCTACCGACATGGTGAACTGGGAGGACCACGGTGCAGTGGCTTCGCTCAAGGATTTCAAGTGGTATGACGGCGACAACGGCGCATGGGCTCTCCATGTGATTGAGCGAGGCGGCAAGTTCTACATGTACTGTCCTATCCATGGACACGGAATCGGCGTGCTCGTTGCGGATTCTCCTGACGGTCCGTTCGTGGATCCTATCGGCGAGCCTCTCGTATGGCAGAAGGAGCACTGGGACGACATCGATCCTACCGTCTACATCGACGAGGACGGACAGGCATATATGTACTGGGGCAATCCTAACGTATACTGGGCAAAGCTCAACAAGGACATGATCTCTCTCGACGGTCCTATCCACAAGCTTGACTACAAGATCGACTACTACCAGGAGGGTCCATGGCTCTACAAGCACGACAGTCACTGGTATCTCGCATTCGCCTCTACCTGCTGTCCAGAGGGCATTGGATACGCGATGAGCGACTCCCCTGTCGGTCCATGGAAGTCTATGGGACATATCATGGACCGCACCTGGCGTACCCGCGGAAACCATCCGGGCATCATCGAGTACAAGGGCCACAACTATGTGTTCGGACTCAACTATGAGCTCATGCACATCGATACCTTCTACCATCACGAGCGTCGCAGCGTATCAGCTGCCGAGATGTTCTACAATGAGGACGGAAGCATCCAGAAGGTACCTTACTGGCAGGATAACAAGCTCGAGCAGCTCGGCAGTTTCAACCCATACAGGAAGGTACAGGCGGAGACTATGGCTTGGGGCAAGGGTCTCAAGACCGAGAAGGCTGCAAGCGGTATCATCGTCAACAACATCGACGAAGGTGAGCATCTCCAGATCATGGGCGTGGACTTCAGGAAGGGTGGAAAGCAGTTCAGTGCGAACGTTTCCAACGCCGGAGCTCCTGCTGTGATCGAGATCCACATCGACTCTGTCGACGGTCCTCTCTGCGGTACTCTCAACGTGGGAAAGACTTCAGGTTACCAGACATTGAGCTGCAAGCTCAGCGGCCTCTCAGGCAAGCACGATCTTTTCTTCGTCTTCAAGGGTGAGGGCAAGAGCGATCTCTTCAGCTGGGACTGGTGGCAGATCAAATAGCAGCGGCAGTAAAATAGACGAGGCTGACCCGAAAGGTCAGCCTCTCTTTTGGTTATTTGCGAAGATGCAAAAGCGAAGTCAGTCCTGCTAGAGTGAGGGCTGATCCAAGTCCGGTGTAGAAATACGCGAAGAACGAGTCTGGAACGCTTTCGAAGGACCTGAGGGTGATACCCAAGGTCATCATGAAGGCTATCAGCAGATAGCTCTTCAGAGTAAGGAACTTGTAGAGAGGAGCCTTCTCCCCTTCCATCGCATGGATTCTCCTTGCGTTCTTTGCTATGATACGGAAGAACATCGCACCGAAGGCAGCGAACACTGGTATGCACCAGAGCCAGACCTTGCTACCCTCAGAGATAGCGCATTGGATGCCGATTCGTGCAATATTGATTCCTGCTGCAGCCCAGAGGAATGCATTGGCTATTATGAGCCAGAATTTCTTTACCATATTTCAATCAGTCCTTAATGTCGCGAAAGGCCCCGGTGAAAACTGGGTACTGAACTTTCATCAGCACGACGAGATTCACGACGAGTATCATAAAGTTGATGTTCTTGAACACTCCGTGGGTCAGAGCGTACAGGAAGTGCGCACCTTCATGGATGATATAGTAGCATATCATCGCAACAAGTATCGAGAGGTACTGTCTGCTCTTCTTTGTCATAGCCTACTTCTCTGGAATAACCTGTCCACGTACTTCGGATGGCATATTGGACTTGCGATAGGTCGAGACCTCTCCGCTGCCGACAGCCTCTAGCCTGAGCTGTACTCCGTCAGTTATGGTCGCATTGTATGACGATGCCCATGGCTTACCGTCAGAATACTTTCCTGAAAGCACGCCCTTGACAAGGCTCCATGTTCCGTTGTAATGTTCGTAGGAAACCTTGTTTCCGAGTCTCTGATAGATATCGAAAGACGACTCCGAGAATTCCATCCACACGCTTAGTTCACCTGCAGGTACGCCGTCAATCTGCTCGAGGTTCCAAGTGCCCTTGAGAGAATCTGAGCTCACCGGCTGGTTCTCCTTGTTGCAAGAAGCGAGAAGGAGCGGGAAAAGCGCAATGATTACATAAAGTATCTTCTTCATATTAGAGCCATCCGTTAGATTGTCCTACGTTCTGTCTTGATACGATGGAGATGGTACGGGAGAACTCCTTTCCACCCATTTCGGAATCTGTTCCGAGCTTACTGCCGCCGGCGATAGCCTGGACGGTGATTCTCGCACAGCCTACCTTCTCGCAGAGAACAGTAAGCTTGCCGCCTTCGGCCTTTATCTCGCCGCTGATTCCAACCGCATTCCTATCAGCGGTTGAAATTGCCACATCCATGATGGTAAGATGCTGAGCATCTCCGCCGAGAATGGCATTAAGGTCGATGCTTGTGCTCTCCCCCGTCTTCACGGTCACGAAAGGAACACCTTCGATGTTCATGAGCACTTTCCATGCATCGATGACTCCGGTACCCATCTTGCCTTTGAACCTGGCAAGGTCCATGGTTCCAGAAGGGGTCTTCTTCGTACCCTCGAGTCCTGCCTCGAGAGGATTGACTGACGAGAGAATGATGGACTCGAACTCGTCGCGGCTGAAGTGTCTTCCGAGCTTCTTTGCGTAAGAGAGTCCGAGCGCTGCGATTCCTGATACTACAGGAGTTGCCATCGACGTACCGTGCATGAATCCATAGTCAGACTTGCTGGCATCAGACTCGCTGACCACGGTCGAGAGCATGGTCAGACCGAGAGTGTTGTCTCCACCTGGCGATGCGATATTGACACCGTCGCCATAATTGGTGTACCATGCAGGAAGGTTGTCCTGGGAAATTGCACTCACACAGATGTAGTCACGATATGCTCCAGGATACTCGGCCTTCGAATTATGGCTGTTGCCGGCAGAGATCACGACGATGTTGCCATCGACGACACCGCTGTTCGCATTGGCAGGGTCACGGAAGTAGTCGTATGCAGCCTTGACTGCAGAGAGACTCTCCGAAAATGCCCTGTCCGAGTAGTATGAACCCAGTCCGAAAGAACACTGGAGAACCGACGCACCGTTGTCGGCTGCGTACTTGATTGCACGTGCCACGGCAGCATTGTCGTTCCTCTCAGGGCCGCTGAAGATCTGGCACGACATCAGGCGCACGCCATCGCCGTTTCCACTTCCGCCAGCCACGCTGCTGACTCCGATTCCATTGTTGTTGACTGCAGCTACGAGTCCGGCGACATGTGTTCCATGTCCCTCATCGCCCTGAAGTCCCCAAGAGATTGCGCCATCGGCAACGAAGTTATATCCGTGTACATCATCAATGTAGCCGTTGCCGTCGTCATCGATGCCATTGCCAGGAATCTCTCCCTTGTTCACCCACATGTTATCGGCAAGGTCAGGATGGGTGGTCTTCACACCCTCATCAACTATGGCGACAATGATGGATGGGTCACCTGCGGTGAGTCTCCATGCGTCACGTATGTCCACGTCGGTACCGGCCACATTGGTGCTACCGAAACTGCTCTTGTCACCGTTGTTGTAAAGAAACCACTGGCTCTTGAAGAGAGGGTCGTTCATGGTGACCGGACCTGCTGCCTTGGTCTGGATCTCTGCCTGAGGGACAAAATCATCCTTCACGAACGGGCGCACCAGCTTGCCAGGATATTCGTAATTCAGGACTGCGGGCTCAGCCTCCAGCATGGTGGCAAGCTGTGCCATGTCCATGCCTTCAGGTACGCTTACCGCATACCACTGATCCATGCCATATTTCTTCTCCAAAGCCTCCTTACCCTTTACTGAGGTAAAGAGTCTCTCGGCAACGATGCCGTCGGGAATCGCGTCAGGATCAGAAAACCTGACGAGCATCTGGCCGTCAGCCTCGCCGCATACGGAGTTGACCGCCTTGGAGAAGACGGCATCCCCATTTTGAGCCTCAAATGGCTCTCCGGTGCAGGAAAGCACCAGAAGAGCCATCGAGAATATTAAGGTATTCCTAAGATTCATGCTATAGACTACTCGTCGTCGTCACGTGAAGATGAGAGGTTGATACCGAGGAGGATGACCTTCTGGCCTGCCTCACCCTTCACCTTGAAGGTGATGGTCTCGTTGTCGAGGGTTGCCTCTGCAGAGGTGTAAGCCTTTCCGAGGTTGAAGAAATGGTATGCACCGTTTCCGCTTACGATGAAGCTTGACTGATCCTTTGTTGCAGATTCATTCTCCTTGACGGTGAATGGGTTCTCGTCGCTACTCTTGTAGCTCTCGCCGTAGTATGAAGAGTCGGTGCTCTTGGTGTAGATTGGCCTGTCAGAGCTTCTTTCGAGAGTGAGCTCTACGTCACCGTTAACACCGAGTGCGAAGAACTTGATGACCTTACGGCCAGCAGTACAGGTTATAGATGCCTCCTTTCCTGCCTCGATAACGAAACCGCTAGATGCAGTTGTGTAGTTTACGGTGAAGTCCTTGTACTCAGCGCCGTCCTCAGCGTTGAAAGACTTGATGTAGTTCCACTCGTTAGTCTTGAGAGACTTGGTTGGGCTGACGAAGTTCTGGATGACATAGTTGTCCACGCCTTCTACAACACCTTCTGCGAGATCATTGCCGTCACCGACCTTGATGAGTTCAAGCGAGCTGCCGGCAGCATAGATCTTCTTGAGTGAGCCTGAAGTTACAGCACCAGAAACGTCGAGGGTCTTGATTTCATCGTTGCGGATGTCGAGTACCTCGAGCTCCTTGAGAGATGCGAGATTGAGTTCACCCTTGATCTTGGTGTTCGCAACGTTAATCTCCTTGATCTTTGAGATAGAAGAGGTAGAGATTGAAGATGCTGCAGTATAGCTCATGTCAAGCTTCTCAAGAACAGAGAACATGTATGGTGAGAAGTTGAGAGCCTCATTGTGTGCTACATTGATTGAAGTCATCTTGCCTGATGCAATCTGGCTGTAACCGAGAGAACCTGAGAGCTTGTTATAGCTGAGGTCGAGGCTTACGAGAGCCTTTGCACCGCTGAGGGCAACAGAGGTGAGTTCATTCTTGCTGAGGTCGAGTACCTCGAGAGTCTTGAAGTCTGAACCGTCGAAAGAGCTGAGCTTGTTCTCAGAAAGGTTGAGCTTTACGAGTGGGAATACTGCAAGATCACTTGCAGAAGTAAGAGCATAGCCAGAGAGGTCGAGTTCAGTAACCTTTGCAGCCTCCTCTGCGGAGATCTGACCGTCACCGTTCTCGTCGAACTTCCTGACGATGTACTTCCTGACGTACTCATCCTTGATGCATGCTGCATAGTCGCTGATCTCCTCACCGCCTGCCACAGGTACGAAGGTTATAACTACGGTATAATAGGTCTCATCCTCCTGCCAGTAGCCGGTAGTATACCAGAAGCTGCCAGTGCTTACGCCCTCAGCAAAGCGAATCTCCTTGAGCTTGTTGTCAGAGTATGCATACATTGATGAAAGCTTGGTAGCGGTAGAGAGGTCGATGAGAGTAAGCTCAGGACAGTTGCTTGCGTTGAAGCTGGTGATGAGCGGAGACTTGCTGAGATCGATCACAGAAACCTTTGCATAGTCTGCAGTGAAGCTCTTGAGAAGAGGAAGCTCTGGAAGAGAAAGTTCGGTGAGCTTTGATGCGTTGCTTACAGAAAGCGAAGTGATTGCGTTGCAGCCTGCAAGATTGAGGCTGGTAAGTTCAGAAGTACCTACGCTGATGTTAGAAGCCTTAGGACAGTATGAGAGATCGACTGAAGCAATCTTGGTGCTGTATGTTGCAACAGAAACGAGCTCAGGATTGTTTGTGAAGTCGATTGAGGTAAGGCCTGTGCCATAAGCAGTGAAAGTTTCGAGCTTAGCCATAGAGCTGAGGTCGATAGACTCAACGTTGGTACAGCTTGCCATGACGAGCTTCTTGACCTGGGTAAGACCGCTTACATTGATGGTCTTGACATTCTTCGAGAGGATCTCGATGTTCTCGAGCTTGGTATTCTTAGAAAGGTCGATAGACTCGAAGGTAGAGTTTGTTGCATAGTATGAAGATGCAGTGAACTTGAAGTCCTTGAGGTTGTAGAATGCCTCGACACCAGACCAATCAGCGATCACCATGCTTGAAGCATCAGCAATTGAGATAGAGGTAACCTTACCTGCCTCCTCTGCAGAGATCTCACCGTCTGCATCAGCATCGAAGTTCTTGAGAACCCATGCCTTGAAGACGTCGCACTTGAATACAGGTGCGGTGTACTCGCCGGAAGCCTGTGCGATTGCGATGGTCTGAACAGCTACACCCTGTGCGTCTACGAGGTAGATGGTACCGTTCCTCTTCGCAGGAGTGTTGTTAGCAGCAACTACGAGCTGGAGGTTGTCAGTGCGTACTGCACCTACCTTGGTGACAGCGCAGGTAAGCCAGCTCTGGGCCTCAGTCTCAACCTCGGCAGTCCACTCCACGTTGCTGGTTACAGGGATTGTGATAGTCGCACCCTCGACTGAAACCTCAGTGGTAGGAGCTACGAGGGTAACCATACCCTTTGCGAATGAAAGGGTCTTGATATCGGTCTTGCCCTTGCCGTTAGCCGCATATACGAGGACCTTGCCCTTGTCACCGCCGTCAGCAGGAACTGAAACCTCGATGACACCAGCCTCAGCGCTCTCTGCGATAGCCTCAGCATACCAGTTGCCTGATGCGAAAGCGTCCACAACGGTATTCTCGTCGCCACCGACTACGGTGTAGGCTACCTTGGTAGAAGAGCCTGCTACGACATCATATACCTTGCTGTTGTCGAACTCTACAGAGAAAGCCTTCTCACGAGGAAGGACGATCTTGCTGCCGTCCACGAGAGTGAATACGACACCCTCAGAAGTCTCCTTCACGTCAGAGAAAACAGCGTCAACTGCGGTAACCTCAGATGAGCTGCTTGCTGGACCGAGGATCTCCCAGGTCTCGCCACCGTCAACGGATACCTCCCAGTTGCCCTCATTGATGCGGAGGACAGGGGTAATGCCATCCTTACCGTCCTGACCATTCTGGCCGTTTGAGCCGTTTGCGCCGGTAGCAGGAACCTTGTTTCCTGAAGCATCGAGAAGGAGCTCACCGTCAACGGTCCAATAGTAAGCACCGTCAACGAGAGTCACGCCGAGTGCAGGGACTACGCCCTTGTCACCCTGGTCTCCCTTATCGCCTTTATCACCCTTGTCGCCCTTCGCACCATTGTAGATGGTGATAGGTGAACCAGAGGTGAAGTAAATGGTGTAACCGACGGTAGCGCCGGTGGTCTTGTCCTTAACATCCTCTACAGAAGTGACGTACACATTCTGCTGAAGTGCGTTTACGATAGTCTGGAGACCAGACACATTGCTGTTGACCTGGTCAACAAGCTCCTTGAGGGACTTTACGTCCTTCTCAAGGTTCTCTACGCGATTGACGAGAGCCGAATCGTCGTAGGTACAGCTCACTGCAAGGAGTGAAGCTGCTGCCAAGAGGCAAAGAATTGTTCTTTTCATTTTATATACGGTTGTTATCTATTGATCTTTTCAGGGTCTGCCATCTTGATGATGATGTCCTTCTCATTCGATGAAGGAGATGTCCAGAAATCGTAAGCCTCGGTGTAACCTACGCAGTACTTTCCGCTAACCTGATCCTTAGGTTCTGGGACAGGGATAAGGAGAGTATAGTGGAGAGGGCCATAGTTTCCGTTTGCATCCTCGGCATAGGCAGTAAGGCTCCAAGGGAAATAGTCGAGTTCCTCACCCTCATCTGTCTTGAACTTGGTAGGCGATCCGTTCATACCATACCACCAAGGCTTGAGGAAGCCAAAGCTCTTATTCATGATGTTGTCACCAGGGACATCCATCTGGAGGAGCGTTACAAGATGATCCATACCACCTGACGATGCATAGTTCTCCTTTGGTCCCCAGAGTCCGAAGTAATAGTTCTCAGGGTTGCCTGTAGTCGTGATTCTTACCCTCATGACGCAGTCTCCCTCGCTTCCTGCCCACATTCCTGGGTTAAGAGCGATGAGGTCGTCACCACGGAAGAGTTCATAGGTATAGTTGATGTCGCAGTCCGCCTTGTCGAAAGGAATCGCAGGAGACTTGAACTTGAACTCGTACATAGGAGTGGTGTTCGAACCGGCGTAACCGAAGAGGAGAAGTGAGTATCCCCTGTCAGAAAGCCAGGTGCTTGTGAACTTGCGAGGTCCCTTGAACACGTACTGGCTGATCTCATCCTCGTATACGTCGCGGATCTGGTCCATGATTTCCTTCTCCATGAGTGATCCATCGTTATACCTGTAGGTATCAAGTGTAGCGGTAGGTACGAGATAAGCGAGATAGTAGTCGTCGTTGTTGCTAGGAGTGATGTCGATGCTGGTGTTATGCCAGGTATTGGCACCAAGAGTTGCCTCGAAGGTAATGTTCGAAGGCTGAGCGGCAATGGTAGTTACGTCAAGGCGCTCGATATTGGTAGTGCAATTACCCTGTGCGTCGACACCGAACACATATATCCTGTAAGTGTGCTCAGGGTCGAATGTCCAAGTGTAGTCACGACGGCCCCACACCTCTATGGTACCAGATGCAACGCCTGGAAGATTGCTCCAATCGGTCACGCCAGCATAGTAACCATCCTGGATACGGCTGCTCTCCATGTTGATGATTCTCTGAACCATCTGGTAGTCGTTATAGCCCTTGCAGCGCTTCTCGTCGATGAATGCAGTGTAATACTTGGTCCACTCGTTGCTTGGCTCAATCCTTACCTTGACGTCCATATCCTCGATTTCAAGAGGAGTGATGACGAAGGTACAATCGTCGGTGACCTCATTTGCAGTGGTAGTGAATGACTCGAGAACCTGGATGTCCGTGGTTACGGCACCAGTCTCATCCATTCCCCATGCAAAGATGTAATAGGTAGTACCCATCGAGAGATCCGTTGCGGTCTCATTTGAGGTTCCTGCGCTGAGGAAGTCCTTGATCGAATAACCGAACACAGCCTGCTCCCTCATCGCAGAGATGAGAAGTTCAACGATCTGAGCAGTTGTATACTTGTTGTAATCCGTCTCGGAAACATAGGTCCAGTAGTAGGTAGCCTTAGGATCCGAAGGAACGATGGTGATATGTGCTGAATTGGCCTTGACATCGGTGACGGTAGCAGTGAAAGTCACAGAATTGTCAGACGGGATGTGGGTACTGAAGAGGTAGAGAGCCACCTCTGTAGTCCTGGTTCCGTCGAAATCCATTCCGTATACGATCACATAGTACTCAGTATCACGTTTGAGTGAAGAATAAGTGACATCGATTGCGTCTCCCTTTACGGTCACCTTATACATATTAGGGATCGAATTGAGATAGTCATAGAGATCCTCATTGTGACTCTTGGCCATATCATTGAGATATTCAAGGTCGCTCTGATAAAGTGCCTCTGCAAAAGCCTTGTCGCCAGGCTTGTTGGTGTCGAGAGCAAGATACTTGTCGACTGCTGATTTAGAGAGCACTTCAAAGAAGTAATTATCCTTATAAGACCTTGGCTGGATCTTTACTGAAGCTCCCGTTGGCTTGATGTTGGATACTGAGATATTGAAAGACTCGAACTTGAAGCTGGACTGAGTAACAGTCACGTTCTTCGATATCTCGCCATAGCTGACCTTGAGTTCTGCTGCTCTAGGTGCAGAAAGATTTGCAGTCGCAGAGAAGGTTACGTCAGAATCGACAACCTTTACTTCTGAAATCCAGTCTGCATCGGTGCTTGCCTGAAGCTTAGTGCCTTCAACAGAATTCTTAAGGGTAAATGGTACTGAGTAATTTCCTGCAGCACCGTCAATCACGACGGATGAGATTTCCAACGAAGGATCCTCTACAGGAATCTGCGGTTTTTCATTGCAGGATGCGAAAAGCAGGGCTGACAATGCGAAAGGCAGGAGAGCCTTTAGGGAATTTATTGACATAAAGTCTTAGAAATTAGTAAAATTAATATAGTTTGTCAATTTGGCGTGCGAATTTAGTAAAAAAACTCGGAGTAAATACAATATATGCCATTGAATACAAAAAAGCTGGTCACCCGCGTAACCAGCTTCTATTCTGTAATATTTCTCCCCAATTACTTATTCTTTTTGTAATTGCGGGAAGAGAGAAGAATAAGAATCACTGCCACCGTTGCCACGGCAGAAGGAATGAGCAAGCCGACGCCTACTGCGACTCCGATGACTGCGGAAACGAAGATACATGCAGCAGTGGTGATACCGGAAACGCGGTCGTCATTCTTGATGATCAGACCAGCACCGATGAATCCCACGCCAGTGAGTATGGAAGCTGCAATTCGGCCTGGGTCACCGTTGTGAAGTCCGAGATTGTCCTGGCAGATATAGATTGACGCGATTGTTGCAAGAGTCGAGCCGAGTGTGATGAGCATGAAGGTTCTCACACCTGCAGGATGCTTGCTTATGAGCCTCTCGATTCCGATTGCACAACCCAGCACAAGGCTGACGAGAAGGCGTATGAGTGCGACGTTGAGTGTAATTTCCATATTATCTTACTTCAAAGCCATAACATTGCTGACTGGCCAACTCTGGGCAGACTTCATGGTAACGCTGGCTGTATGACGGATGTCAGTAGCGCTTGCGCCGATCTTCACGATGTACTTGCCTGCAGCAGTCTCCCACTGTGAAGCAGCCTCGTTGAAGGAAGCAAGAGTATAGGCATCAGCAGTCATTGTGAGGGTCTGGCTCTCGCCTGGCTTGAGCTCGCGGGTCTTTGCGAATGCCTTGAGCTCAGACTCTGGCTTCACGAGTCCGCCTGCAGGAGCCGCAACGTAAACCTGGACAGCCTCCTTGCCGGCAACCTTGCCAGTGTTCTTCACGGTAACGCTAACGCTGAGAGTTCCGTCCTTGGCAAGCTTCACGACTGGAGCGCTGTACTCGAAGGTAGTGTAGCTGAGGCCGAATCCGAATGGGAACGAAACTTCCTTACCGACGGTATTGAAGTAACGGTAACCGACGTTGAGTCCCTCTGCGTAGTCAGTATAGTCATAGTCCTTGACTGGCTGAGGATTCCTGCTACCCCTTGATGAACGTGGCTTGTAGTATGGGAAGTTCTTTGATGAAGGGATGTCAAGATATGCCATAGGGAAGGTCATGGAGAGCTTTCCTGAAGGGTTCGACTTACCGGTGAGAATATCAGCCACAGAGTTGCCGACCTCCTGACCTGGAGTCCATGCGAGGAGGATAGCGTCCGGAAGAGACTTCCATGAAGCTGTCTCCACTACACCGCCGACATTGAGGACGACGATGACCTTCTTACCTGCAAGATGGTACTCGTTGGTCACATTGGTGATGAGGTTGCGCTCGGCTGCAGTGAGTTCGAAGTCACCTGCAAGCACGCGGTCGTCACCCTCACCTGCGTTACGTCCGATCACGATTACGGCAGCATCATTGCCTTTGACAGAAGCCTGTACGACCTCAGGACGAACGGTCATCTCTGCCATAACGCCCTCGCCGAACATTCCACCACCGCCGAGGCCTTCCTGAGGAATCACGCGAGCGATTGCGTTCTCAGCATTCACATACTCCCTGTATGACTTGTAGAGAGTGCAGATCTTCTCGTCAAGTACGAAGCCTGCAGCAGTGAGACCTTCGTCGATGTTGCGGATATATGGCTTGTTCACATTACCTGAACCGGTACCGCCAGCGATTGACTTATATGCATTGAGACCGAAGAGAGCAACGTTCTTCACACCTGAGAGAGGAAGCACGTCTGCGTCGTTCTTGAGGAGGACCATACCATCGGCAGCTGCCTTGCGAACGCGCTCAGCATGAGCCTTGAGGTCTGGATTGTTGCTGTACTTGTAACCGTTGAAACGAGGAGTCTTCACGATGTACTCGAGCATCCTGCGAACGTTCCTGTCAAGGTCGGCAACAGAGAGAGAACCGTCCTTCACTGCAGCGATGATACGCTGGGTCTCGACAGGAGTACCCGGCTCCATGAGGTCGTTACCTGCGTGCACAGCAGCAACGGTTCCTTCCTTTGCACCCCAGTCTGTCATCACGATACCCTTGAAACCCCACTCGTCACGGAGTATGGTCTGGAGGAGCTCGAAGTTCTGCTGGGTGAAGACGCCGTTGGTCCTGTTGTATGAAGACATCACGGTCCAAGGATCAGACTCGCGCACTGCGATCTCGAAATTCTTGAGATAGAGCTC
>NZ_JBAEER010000027.1:0-5146 GCF_056207615.1 Candidatus Cryptobacteroides sp.
CACAATGGCATGCTTGACCTGACCAGAAGCGATGAAGAGTGCACGGAGTTTACTCTGATATTTAAATAGGACTACCGCTTGTTGTGACGAATGTGACGCAAGTGACGGTAAAAAAAGAAAAGTTAAACTATTAACCGGCCAGAGAACTTTCGCTGAAAAAAAGAGGGAACATCAAGAAGAATCACTGACAATCAAAAAAGAATAAACCCCGAAACTCTTTCGAATTTCGGGGCTATCTTCGGGGCTTTTAGACGTAAATCATTGATTTACAAGCCACTTTGCGGAGAGGGAGGGATTCGAACCCCCGGACCCTTTCAGGTCAACAGTTTTCAAGACTGCCGTAATCGACCACTCTACCACCTCTCCAGTATGTTTTTCCGGCTGAGATTTCTCTCAAAGGGATTGCAAAGATAGGTAAATCTTGAGATACTGCAAATTTTTTTGCGGAAAATTCTTAATTTTGGGACTATGAAGATGGTTTTTCTTGATGCGTTGACGATGGGGGATACCCCATTGGACGAGATAGCAGCTCTCGGTGAGCTCGTATGTTACCCCACCTCTACCAAGGAAGAGGCCCTCACGAGGGTAGGGGACTGTGATGTGATCATGACCAATAAGGTCGTGGTCGACAAGGACTTGCTCGATGCAGCTCCGAATGTCAAGCTTATATGCGAGTATGCTACTGGAGTCAACAACATCGACCTTGATGCTGCCGCGAGCCGTGGTATCCCGGTGAGGAATGTAGCCGGATATTCGACGGATTCGGTGGTCCAGGCGACCTTCATGCATATGCTCTCACTTCTCGGAAATGCTCCGTATTTCGATGCTAGCGTCAAGAGTGGTGCCTATTCCCGCAGCGGCCTTTTCACAGACCTCTCGCAGCCATTCTATGAGATCACAGGCAAGGTCCTCGGAATCGTGGGGCTGGGAAACATAGGTCAGAAGGTGGCGAAGCTTGCAGAGGCCTTCGGCATGAAGGTGGTGTACTATTCGACTTCAGGAACTTCACATAGCAGGGAATACGAAAGCCTTCCGCTCGACAGGCTCATGGGCGTGTGTGACGTCATCTCCGTGCATGCCCCACTTAACGAGAGGACCAGGGGGCTTATCGGAGCTGAGCAACTGGCGTTGATGAAGAAAACGGCATTCATAATCAATACCGGTCGTGGCGGGATCATCGATGAGGCAGCCCTTGCGGCTGCGATTGACGAAGAGAGGATAGGCGGCGCAGCCCTGGATGTGTTCTCCCGGGAACCTCTGCCGGAGGATAACCCTCTCCTTCATGTGAGACATCCTGAGAGGCTACGCTTCACTCCGCATACGGCATGGGCGAGCGTGGAAGCCAGGAAGAGACTGGCTCACCTGGTCGCAGAGAACGTAAAAAAGGGTTGGTAACTTGATGTTGCCAACCCTTTTGGGTTTAGGTTTTCAAGGTTGTTTAGTTGCGTACCCGTTTCTATTTGTATAAGCTTCGCTTGATGGACTGCTTAGGGGTATGGACGAACTCACCGTCGAGAAGCTCGATCTTCGCAACCTGGCTGTAGTTAGGAAGCACTGAGTTGAGTGACTTCTTGGTTGCTGCGAGAACCTCTTCTATGGTCTTGCCTTCTGCGAGAATGTCTTCCTTCTTTGCGCTGAGGGTCACGATTCCCACGATGTTCTTATCACGTGCAAGTACGAGTGACTCTGAAATATAAGGGAGGTTGTTGAGCTTGCTCTCGATTTCCTCTGGATAGATATTCTGTCCGTTCGCAGAGAGGATCATGCACTTGCTGCGGCCCTTGATGGTGATGTTTCCGATCTCATCGATGATACCAAGGTCGCCGGTGTGGAGCCATCCGTCCTCGGTGAAAGCACCTTCGGTAGCCTCCTGATTCTTATAGTAGCCGATCATGACGTTGTCGCCACGAACCTGGAGCTCACCTACGCCGGTGACAGGGTCTGGGTTGTCGACGCGGATCTCAGCGCAATATACGCACTTGCCACATGAGCCGAACTTGAAGTTCTCGTGGTGCTCGTAACCTACGAGAGGGCCGCACTCAGTCATGCCGTAACCTACGGTGTAAGGAATCTTGAGTTTCTTGAGCACCTTCTCGATAGGCTCGCTGATTGCTGCTCCTCCGAGGATGATCTCTTCGCAGTTACCGCCGAATGCTGACATCACCTTCTCGCGAACTACGTTGTAGAGAATCTTGTTGAGGCCAGGTATTGCGCAGAGAACCTTCATCGCAGGCTTCTCGAGGGTAGGAAGGACCTTGCCCTTGATGATCTTCTCGATGACGAGAGGAACGGTGATGATCTGGAATGGGTGTACCTCAGCGAATGCTGACATGAGTACGGTAGGCGAAGGAGTCTTGCCGAGGAAATATACGTGACAGTTGTCGCAGAACTTGTAGAGGAACTCGAATGCGAGACCGTACATGTGTGCGAGAGGGAGCATTGCGACTGCCTTCATTCCATGTGGAATAGGAATGGTGTTGATCGCGAAGTCCGTGTTCGCTGATATGCTGCGAGCAGGGAGCATGATGCCCTTAGGGGTTCCGGTCGTGCCGGAGGTGTAGTTGATGACGCTGAGCTCATCCATGTCGGTGCCGGCCACGTTGAAGTCTGCTGCGGTGATGCCCTGAGGGAATTTCGCCGCCATGGCCTCCTCGATTCCGTTCACCACTGCCGCGAACTCCTCGGTGCGTGCCCATATGAGCTTGAGGTCGTCAGTGCTGATGCATGCGATCATGTCGTTCATCCTCGAAAGATCCCATCTGTCGAAGATCTTGCTCTCTGTATATACGATGCGGCACTCGGCATGTACTGCGAGGTCGCATACGTTCTCTGGAGTGAAGTCGTAGAGAATAGGTACAACTACCGCATGGTAGCTGGTCACGGCGAGGAACATAGCGGCCCATCTTGCGCTGTTCTTGCCGCAGAGGCCGATCCTGTCGCCAGGCTTGATGCCGAGGGCGCGGAATATCTCGTGCTGACGCATGATCATGCCGGCAATCTCAGCATGGCTGAACGTTTCCTTCCTGAAATCGCTGAGCGCTGGCTCGTCCCAATGCTCTTTGATTACCTTGTTTACTAGGTTGGTAAAGTGCTCCATATTGTGTGTATTTTGTTTCTGACACAAATGTCGCTCAATACTCGCGCAGATAAAAATAAAAGTGGCAGAAAAGAGGTGATTTGGGGGTAAAATACCGAAATATGGGGCGAATCTGGAAATGCGGGGGCGAAATCTCACCCCTTACAGCCTCATAATCTTGCTGGTTACGGCCTCTCCGTAAGTTTTTGAGATAGGGATGTCAGGAACTTTGTCTATGCCCATCTCGATGTAGAAGCCGTCTTTCTCCCTGCGCAGGACCTTGACATGGTCGAGGTTCACGAGGTAGGATCTGTGGCAGCGGATGATCTTATCGCTGTCGAGCTGCTCGGCAATCTTCTTGAGGGAGTTGCGTACCATCATGTTCTTGACGTTGTTGTCACCCGCGAGGTAGCATACTCCAACATAGTTGTCTTCGGCTTCGATGTAGAGAAGGTTCTCCCTCTTTATGGACAGCCTCATGTCACCTCTCTCGTCGAGTATCTGGATGTACTGCGCGCTGGTCTCCTTCCCGCTTTCCAATTCCTGCCGTATGGTCTTGAGACTTCTTGCCTGTTCCTGCCAGGTGATTACGACGTAGCTTATGATATATGGGATGAAGATGATCAGGACGGTCTTGTACAGGCTTGCCCTGAACAGCTCCTCAAGACCTCTGCTGCTGTCATTGACGAAAGATCCGAGCGTGTATACGCTCGCCATTATTATGACTTCTGCCAATATCCATGCGACATAGCTTGCGATGCTGAGGCTGTTCTTCCTTGTATATAGTATCATTATGGTTCGGCTTATAGCTGTGACGCCGAGGCCCACTATAATTACTGTCGCAGTAAGAGTGAATGAGATGAGGGACCTGTTCCACCCCAGATTCTGAAGCATGGTCACGCTCATGTCCTCGAGGTCGAGTGGATGGTATATAAGGATGAATAGGAGTGTGAAGGCAGCGATGAAGCCGATCTGCATCATCTGACTGTCTTTCCTGAGTAAGTGTGCCGGTAAACGAGTCATGTCACGCAAATTTATGAAAATTTGCGTGACATGACAAAATGCTATATCTCAGGGATAATCCTAATACTTGTTGAGCGGCATGCCGTTGGTCTTCATGCGGACCTTGCGGCGAACCTCGGCGATTACAGCCTCGTACTCCTCGCGGCCTTCCTCTGTCTTGCCTGCGATGAGGTCAAGATGTGCGGCTGCGTTGGCGAGAACCTGGTCGATGAGGCATACGATAGACTCCATGTCCTTCTCGATGAAACCACGAGATGTGATTGCAGGAGTTCCTACGCGGATACCTGAGGTGAGGAAAGGACTGCGGCTGTCGAACGGAACCATGTTCTTGTTGACGGTGATGTCAGCCTTCACGAGCTCCTTCTCTGCTACCTTACCGGTCACGTCTGGGTACTTGGTCCTGAGGTCAATGAGCATGAGGTGGTTGTCGGTACCGTCTGAAACGACCTTGTAACCCTTCTTCATGAACTCCTCTGCCATGACGGATGCGTTCTTGATAACCTGCTGCTGATATTCCTTATCCTCTGGCTGGAGAGCCTCGTAGAATGCTACAGCCTTTGCTGCGACGCAGTGCTCGAGTGGGCCACCCTGCTGTCCAGGGAATACGCTTGAGTTGAGGATCTGTGACATCTTCTTCACTACACCCTTAGGAGTGGTGAGACCCCAAGGATTGTCGAAGTCCTTACCGAGGAGGATGATACCTCCACGAGGACCACGGAGGGTCTTGTGGGTGGTAGAGGTTACGATGTGGGCATACTGTACAGGGTTCTTGAGGAGACCTGCTGCGATGAGACCAGCGGTGTGGGCCATGTCGATCATGAGGAGTGCGCCGACCTTGTCGGCAATTGCTCTCATCCTCTCATAATCCCACTCGCGTGAGTATGCTGACGCACCACCGATGATGAGCTTTGGCTTATTCTCGATGGCGAGCCTTTCCATCTCGTCATAGTCGATGCGGCCGGTGTTCTCGTCGAGAGAGTATGCGACTGCGTTGTAAAGTATACCTGAAGTGTTTACTGGTGAGCCGTGGGTGAGGTGACCGCCGTG
>NZ_JBAEER010000028.1:0-12661 GCF_056207615.1 Candidatus Cryptobacteroides sp.
TCCGGGAGGAGGCCGCCGTTACTATTATAGTAAGAGGATTAGTCGAGAGCGAGCTCGCTGAGGATACGGTCGAAATGGTGAGCGCGGAGGATGAAGATCACATAGCGTATATCCACGCAAACGCACTTGTTGTAGCCCGGAGTATAGTATACGTCCGAAGCCAGCGACTCCTTGTTTCCGTCGAAAGCCAGACCGACGAGCTTGCCTTCTGCATTCATCACGGCACTGCCGGAATTACCTCCGGTGATGTCGTTGTCGCTGATGAAGTTCACGGTACCGTCGTAGGTCGCAACGATCTCCTTCCACTCAGGCTTCAGGCTGAAGTCATAGTTGTCAGGATTGTATTTCTCCAGTATGCCCTTCGCGGTAGATGCCCATGAGCAGACCACTGCGTCGAAAGGCTCGATTCCGCCTACGGTTCCGTAGGTGATCCTCATGCTCGAGTTTGCGTCAGGATACTGAGGGATACCCTTCTCCTCTCGCATCTGATAGAGAGCCTTGGTGTATTCATGACCGAATTCGGTGCGGTTAGGAGCGCGGTCTATTCTGGTCTCGATCCTGTTGAGGTCGCTCATCTGGAGATCCGTGTAGAACTTGTACACTGGATCGTCATCGATGAGCTCGTCAGAAGCTGCGAATTCCTTAACCTTTTTCTTGCTCGCAAAGATGCTGCCTGACCAGGTCTCGTTGCACATCCTCTCATAGTCCTTGTGGTAGTACATCTCGAGTGCCTTGTGGTATACGCCCCAATACTGCCTGTCGACATTCTCGAAGAAGAGCCTCATGCTGCTCCTGTAGATTTCCTTCTCCACGCGCAGGTCGAGCGACTCCACGTCGGATTCGATCCTGCTCTTCGCATTCTTCAGGTTGGAGTGGAGCCTGATGCACACGACGCCGAGACGAGACGAACGTACGAGGGTTTCCCTCGCATAGGTTTCCGACCTGAGGAAATTGTCGAGCGAATTCCATTTCTTCCGGAGTTCGGTCAGCACGTTACCCCACTTCTCCGTGCGTGCGGGGTCTTCCATGATCCATGCCTGGAGCTCCTCGTCCTCGCGACGTATCTTGTCCACGACCTCGAACCTGTTGCAGCACTCCACCTCTCCTTCTTCGAGCTCCTGTACGTTGCTCAGACCGAAGAACCAGTCGGAATAGAGGAGCCTGACCTCAGGGTCGGCATCCATCCATTTCTTGGTGATGTCCATATTGGCCTTCCTGACCTTGGTCGCGGCCGGCATGGTGACATTGACGAGCGAGTTGACCTTGGGAGCAGAGCTGTAGCGGGAGGTCTTACCTGGGTATCCGATGACCATGGTGAAGTCTCCTTCCTTTATTCCGTCAAGCGATATCTCGAGCTTCTTGGTACTCTTGAGAGGGACGTTGTCCTCGGAATACTTGGCAGGGCTTCCGTCAGGAGCAGTATATATCCTGTACATTGCGAAATCGCCCTTGTGCTGAGGCCATTCCCAGTTGTCGATGTCCCCGCCGAATGCTGCGATGCTAACAGGAGGTGCCGCGACGAGCCTGATGTCCTTGTACTCGCGGTAGAGGGCCAGGTAGTACTTGCTTCCTGACCACATGTTGTAGAGGAATGCGTCATAGCCGGTCTCTTCCTGATATCTGGTCTCCATCACATGGGAGAGCTTCCTGCTGCCAAGGGGGAGGTTCTTCTCCTTGTAGTCTGCGATCAAGGCATTCACCTCGTCGGTGACGTCGATGACCTTCTTGAGGAACTGTATGCCCTTACCTGCGATAGGAATCTCGTCCTTCTGGTAAAAGGCCCAGTAGCCGTCCTCAAGGTAATTGTGCTCAGGGGTGCTGAGCGAGAAGACGTCAGAATAGGCGCAGTGGTGGTTAGTGATGATGAGTCCGTTGTCGGATATAACGCTGCCGGAGCATCCGAAATCGAGCGAGACGATTGCGTCGCTCAGGCTTGCACCTTCTGCGTCTGCGTCGTATATGTCACGTGCCGAAAGCTTCAGGCCACGCTCATGCATCTTTGCCTCGAGGGCCTTGTTGATGGCATTTATCAGCCACATTCCCTCATCGGCGTATGCATTGACGGCGAGAATGGCCGCTAACGATACCGTGATGATCTTGCGAATCATGTCAATTATTCTTCAGAAGTTTCTTCATAGGGGTAGACGATGCCCGGAGTGTCGAAGGTGATCTTCGCAGGGACGTCGCGGACGTCGTCACGGGCATAGGTGATCTTCCATGGATTCTCGTTGATCACCTCCCAGATCTTCTCCTCGGTCATTGGCTCGGTGAAGCGGATCTGGATAGAAGGAACGAGGTCCTTGTTCAGAGCCATCTTGAGGGAGATGACACCCTCGCAGCTCTCCTTCGAGATATGGTTGGAGAGATACTGGAATGCGCTTGCCCTCTTGAATATAGGCTTCTCATAGTCCTGGTTTGCGATCTCATAGATGTACTGAGGCTGTCCCTCGTAGTGCTTGTCGCGCTTCTCGATGTACTCCTCGCCATCCTCGTTGATGTAGCGTCCGTTGAATACGCCGCTGTCGAATCCGTCGAACATCTTGTTGAGGAACTCGGCGATGGTGATGGTCTCCTCGCCCGGCTCCATCCTCACGAACTCGAAGTCAACAGGAATGGTCTTCACGAGGTCACCGGTGGTAGGATTGTAGGTATGGAGTTCCTTTCTCTCCACGAGCTCGCGGAGCTCAGCCTCGGTGATGTTCTCGTCAGGAGCAAGGAACACCCTCACGATGAGAGGGCAGGCGAACTCGCTCTCGAGTCCGTAGATTTCCTTGTCGGTGTCACGGAACTGAAGGCCGAGATAGGTGAAGTCCATGCGGTCGAACATCTTGTCGGTCCTGATGGTGACAACCTTGACTTCCTTGACCTGGCTTGGGTCCGGTCTCTTGTCGGTCTTCACGCGTACAGGTACGAAAACCTCGCTCTGGATCTCCTCTGGAGTAGTCTTCTTAGGGTCGTATGTGATGATGGCTCTGTGGTGTACGACGAAGGTCTTCACTCCGTGCACGCCAGGGATGCGCATGAGCTTGTTCATGAATGCGGTCGAGCTTCCGAAGCACTTCACGGACTTGAGTCCGGTCATCTCCATGGTCTCGAGGCTGTTGATGTCTACGACCTGCACCATGGTGCTGTCAGGACCGAGCTTCTCGAGTCCCCAGGTCTCGTTGATGGTAGGAATCTCGAACTCTGGACGACGGCCGAGGATGATGGCGGTCACGACGAGAACGACGGTGATGATCGCAGGGACATACTTCCATACGCCACCCTTCGCCTTCTGTGCGACACCGATCTTCAGGGCCTTGTTAGGGCAGGCTGCGGTACATTCGCCGCAGAGGGTACAGTCGACAGAACGGATGATACCGTTGTTGCATGAGTCGATATCGATATGGTATGGACATCTCTTGGTACAGAGTCCGCAGTGGCAGCAGGTCTCTTCCTCCTTGTAGATGTGCATGAGCTGGAACTTAGGCTTCCTGACGAGGATCTCGAGGAGGTAGCCCAGGAGGCAGAACGCACCGAGGAGCACGGTCCATGGAAGATGGAGTCCGATCACGTCAGCGACATACCATACTGCGAAGAGCACGAGCACCCACACCCAGAACTTGAGGGAATTGGACACCGCGCCGAGAGGGCAGATGTAGCGGCACCAGAAGCTGTCGATGAAGAAGCCGAGGCCGATCACGGTGAGCACTGACAGGCAGGCCATCCATGGGGTGATCTCACCCTTGAAGCCGGTAGCGACGGCGTAGTATGGGTCGAAGTTCTTGCAGAAGAGCTCGCTGTTGGTTGCCGTGATGTAGAATACCACGAATACGAGCACGTACTTGATTATGCGGAGGGCCTTGTCAGCGACGCTGCCGTTACGGATTACGAGAGACTTGACGCCAAGTTTCCTGCGGAGCTTTGCGAGAAGGTCCTCGACGGTGCCGACAGGACAGATATAGCCGCAGAAGAGCTTGCTGAAGAGTATCACTGCAGCAGCGAGGGCTATGCCCATCACGATCTGGACAGTGCTCATCGTGCAAGGGAGGGAGCCTCTCTTGAAGAAGGTTACCAGCGCCTCGAGACCTCCCATCGGACAGTATCTCTCCGGATCGGCCTCAGCAAGGGATGGGATCACGACCTTGGCGAGACCTGTGATAAGGATGATGAGTGCCGCAAGAACGCCCCACTCGAGGACGTAGCGTGGCCAATTGCTCTTGTAATTGTACTTTGCCATGATATTACCTTTCTTCTATGACGGCGCCGTGGGTGAGGGCTACCGTGCGTTTCCATTTCTCTGTGTATCCAGGCTGGCTGATTCCGTCAGGAATGTTGCCGCCGTTTCCGTTTGTGATGAAATTTCCGTTCTCGTCCTGGGCCTTCACGTTGCCGTCGATGTACTTCACGAGGAGGAGCTCTTCGAGGGCAACCCACTTGTTGAAGATGGTCTGGGCAGTGTTGACTGAGTATTCGGTGAGGTACTTCCTGACCTCAGGGAACGGATCGATGGTCTTCTTCACGCTGTCGTTGCGCTTGATTGCCTTGACCGGCTTCGCGATAGCCTTGTTGTAGAGGCTGAGGGCCTTCTCGTCGATGGATGCGATCTCCTCCAGACGTGCGTTCTCCCATTCGTCGATGGCTGCCTTGACGGTAGGCTGCATGATGTTGTACATCCTGTAGCAGGCGTTGGTGACGCGATTGTTCATCCAGAATGATGAGGTGGCCGAGTAGGTGAGCATGTCGCCGTTACCTTCACGGAAGCACTCGGGAACCTCGTCGGT
Organism: Candidatus Cryptobacteroides sp.; assembly: GCF_056207615.1. NCBI lineage: Bacteria > Pseudomonadati > Bacteroidota > Bacteroidia > Bacteroidales > Candidatus Cryptobacteroides > Candidatus Cryptobacteroides sp. The sequence goes on from NZ_JBAEER010000028.1 coordinate 4,764, forward strand.
GTTGGTGTAGATAGGGGTGAGGTATGAGGTCGCAGCGTCGTCAGTGCCGAACCAGTCGATGCCTCCGATCACGTCAGGGAGCCATCCCCTGGCCTGTCCTACGAACCAGAATCCGGTCTGCTGGGTGGCGATTGCGCGCTCGTTGGTGTACGATTTGCCGTCGATCTCGAAGCCCATAGGTCTCCAGCGGTAAGGGAGTGCGTTTCCGCCGGCACCGATGTCCTGGGTCATGTCCATAGGGGTACCCTCATAGTGGTCGCGCATCACCTCGGCGACATCCTTGACGCTGATCTTCTTCGCTGGCTTCACGAAGAGAGGGAAGCGGAGGCTCTTGTCGTATCCCATCGCATAAGGGAGGTAGTGGTCAGCAGGGACGGTCACCTCCCTGCCGTTGTCGTCCATGAAGGTGAACTGACCCTCGCAGAGGATGTTGAAAGCTGACCATGCACGAGCCTCGCAGCCTCTCATTCCGCCGAAGTCGAGCGGTGCGTATGCGTCGCAGAAGCTGAAGTCCTCGTCCTTGCCGGTGTACCAGCCCTTGGCGCGTGCGAAGTCGATGACGTCCTTGGCATATATGCAGTTTGCAGGGTCGTTCTGAGGGAAGGTGCTGATCCTGGCCTGGTTTGCATGCGAGCAGATGTATCCGTCAGGAACGCGGCGTGCGACATAGAGTATGCCCTTGCGGTCCTTTCCACCTCCGATGAGATCCATCACCCAGACCTCGTTCTTGTCTGCGATCGAGAATGACTCACCCTCGGAATAGTAACCGTATGTGTCGGCAAGGTCCACGATGATGTCGATAGCCTCGCGTGCTGTCGCTGCCCTCTGGAGAGCGATGTAGATGAGCGAACCATAGTCCATGATTCCGCCCTGGTCCCAGAGTTCCTCGCGTCCGCCGAAGGTGGTCTCCGCGATGATGAGCTGGTGCTCGTTCATGTTTCCGACCGTCTTGTATGTGTGGGCTGCCTGCGGTATCTCTCCGAGGTACTTTCCTGAATCCCAGTCATGGATCTTGAGCATGGAACCTGGCTTCCAGTCCGCTGCCGGGCGGAAATAGAGCTCCCCGAAGAGCTGGTGCGAATCTGCCGCATAGGAGATCATGCAGCTGCCGTCGACGCTGGCTCCGCGGGTGATGAGCACATTGGTGCAAGCCTCTCCCTGCATGTCCGCAGCTGCGACCGCCACTGCGGTGGCTGCGATGTATGAGAATATTTTATTCATTGTCATTTTGGCCCAAATTATGTACTTTTGCAAATCTACATAAAAAATCATTGACTATGAAGGGAAAATTCGTAGTTACTGCTTTAGCAGTAGTATTATTCAGCACTTTGGCTGCTTCGGCGCAGTCGTCGGAGAAGACTCCGGACCTCGACGAGAGGTGTGAGATGCAGGCGGACCGCCTCGAGATCGACCTCAAGCTCGAGCCTTGGCAGACCTTCAAGGTGGACTCCACCCTCAAGGTCGTGTACCATGGAATGACTGACGAGATCAACGACATGCAGGCCGCCAAGATAGGAAACACCAGCCTCTATCAGCAGGTGCAGGACAAGTGGCTCGACATGCTTGACGAGTCATACAGGAAGATATTCACCCAGGAGCAGTGGGACGAATACCTCAGGAGAGGTGCCGCAAGGCTCCAGAAGGCACGTGACAAGCGTCGCGAAAAGCTCGAACAGTCGGCCGTCAAAAAGAAAAATTAACTATCTTTGCCGTCCAATTCAAGAAAGATGAAAGAAAGAATCGAAGCTATACTGGCAGACATTGAGAATCTCAAGTGCCAGAAGGAACAGGAAATTGAAGAGGCACGCGTGCGCCTCCTTGGCAAGAAGGGCGAGATCACTCGTCTTTTCGAGGAGTTCCGTAACGTAGACAAGGAGCAGAAGAGAGAGTTCGGACAGAAGCTCAACCAGCTCAAGAACGCGGCTGCCGCAAAGATCGATGAGCTCAAGAGCGCCGCATCTGCGCTCGCATCTGCGTCAGGATCGTCCGCCAATGACCTTACCGCTCCTGGCGACAGCTATCCACTCGGTTCACGTCACCCTGTGAGCATCGTCCGCGAGGAGATCGTCGGCATCTTCCGCAAGTTCGGATACGATGTCGCAGAAGGTCCTGAGGTCGAGGATGACTGGCATGTGTTCGAGGCGCTCAACTTCCCTCCAGAGCACCCTGCACGTGAGATGCAGGACACTTTCTTCGTAACAGACAACGAGCAGAAGAATCCAGTTCTTCTCCGTACCCATACTTCAAGCGTGCAGGTTCGCTGCATGGAGAAGATGCAGCTTCCTATCCGCGTGATCTGTCCTGGCCGAGTATTCCGCAATGAGGCGATCAGCGCACGTGCGCACTGTATCTTCCATCAGGTCGAGGGCCTCTACATCGACGAGAACGTCACTTTCGCCGACATGAAGCAGGCCATCCTCCTCTTCGCTCGCGAGATGTTCGGTCCTGAGACCCAGATCCGCATGCGTCCGTCATACTTCCCGTTCACCGAGCCTTCGGCAGAGGTGGACGTAAGCTGCAACATCTGCCACGGCGAGGGATGTAATGTCTGCAAGGGTACCGGTTGGCTCGAGATCCTCGGCTGCGGTATGGTGGATCCTAACGTGCTCGAGGCGAACGGCATCGACAGCAAGAAGTACAGCGGCTTCGCCTTCGGTATGGGCGTGGAGCGCATCGCGATGCTCAAGTGGCAGGTCAAGGACCTCCGCAACTATTTCGAGAACGACATGAGATTCCTCAAGGAGTTCGAGACCTCACTCTAGAAATCAGAAAAGGGACGGTTCAAGTTCCTTTACATGGAAAGATTTACGGTGGTATGGAGTCATTCCGTACCGCCGTATTGCGTCTATGTGCTCCGGGGTAGGATAGCCCATGTTCCTGTCCCATCCGTACATCGGGAATTCGGCGGCCAGCTTGCGCATGAGCTCGTCCCTGTAGGTCTTGGCGAGCACCGATGCCGCAGCAATGGGCGCATATTTCCCGTCGCCCTTGACCACGGTGGCGTAGTCCGTGTATTTGTAGCTGTCGAAGGGACGGAAGCGGTTGCCGTCGATCAGGAGGAACTGTGGGCGAGGGTCCAGCCGCAGTACGGCGCGCTGCATGCCGGTGATGGAGGCGTTGAGGATGTTGATCGTGTCTATCTCGTCCGCGCTCACCTCTTCCACGGCGAAGGCCACGGCTTCCTTCTCGATAACCTCGCGCAAGATGTTTCTTGCTTTCTCGGTCATCTGCTTGGAGTCGTTCAGGAGCGGGTGGTGGAAGTCTTCGGGGAGTATCACGGACGCGGCGAACACGGGTCCGGCGAGGGGACCGCGTCCGGCCTCGTCGCAACCGGCCTCGATCAGGCCTTCGTGCATATGGTTTAGCAGATGTATCTCCTTGGGCATGGAGCAAAATTAGTCATTCTCCTGCTCTGCTCCAAATTCGTCCTTCCTGAGATATATTGCGAGACTCCCTTCAAGTTCCTTCACCCTCTGTCTGAGGCTCTCGTTTTCGGCTCTCAGCTCCTGGATCTCCGCATTGCGCTTGCCGATCACTTCGTGGAGGCCCTCGTTGTTGTTGCGCTCTCTCTCGAGTTCTTCGTTGAGACCGCTAGCGTTTCTGGTTCCGTTTTCCCAAGTCATGGCGTTGTCCTCAACCTTCTCCGGGGCGGTAACGTTTTGGGGAATGAGCTTGCCTATGGTGGTGACGTCGACACCGTATACCTGCTTGATGGCAGAGATTACCTTCTGGCTTACGGCAGTATTACCTTTCTCGTAGTTGTAGATCGTGTTGGCGCAAACACCCAGGCTTTCCGCAAACTCTTTTTGCGAAAGCTTCGTCTCCTTTCTCAGTTCGAGGATGTTTGTGCATACTGCCTTGATGATCATCTTGCGGATTTCTTGGACGACGCAAAAGTAAAGCCTTGGTTTGTGAAAGCCCGCATGGGGAAATTGTGACATTCACAAGAAAATTGTGAGAAGGCTTGATTTTTTGGATTTCTTCCCCAATATTTGTGTTCAAACCTAAAGATCATGGGAGAAATTACTCGAATGCAGATTGTGAGTTTCGATGACCTCCTCGAGCATGGAGAGATACTCCGGAGCCCGGACATGGACTTCGAAGGAATATGCGAGCTCATAGGCGTCGATCCTGAGGCGATGGACAGATATCTGCGCGATACCGTAGGGTACTCGGGCGAGGATATTGTCGACAGATACCGCGAAAGGATATAAAATTAACCACCTCCAGATGTTGCTATTCTGCTTGCGATTTTTTAAATTTGCGAGACACACCCGATAATTTGGGTGAACCGCATGATTTAATAATCACAAAACAGGATAACACATGAAGACTTATTCAACCCAGAACATCCGTAATGTGGTCCTCCTCGGTAGTACCAGGTCTGGTAAGACCACTCTCGCGGAGGCCATGCTCTATGAAGGCAAGGTCATCGACCGTAAAGGTACTGTCGAGGCTAAGAACACCGTATCGGACAACACCGAGTACGAGCAGACCAACCAGAAGTCTGTATTCGCAACTCCGGTCTATACCGAGTTCATGGACACCAAGTTCAACATCATCGATGCTCCTGGTTCCGACGATTTCGTAGGTGGTGCAGTATCTGCATTCAAGGTGGTCGAGACAGGTATCCTCCTCGTGAACGCACAGCAGGGCGTCGAGGTCGGTACTCAGATCTTCGAGAGATTTGCTGAAGAATATAAGGTCCCTGTAATTCTTGGTGTGAACCAGCTCGACGGCGAGAAGGCCAACTGGGACAACACCCTTGAGACCATCAAGGCTGCGTTCGGCAAGAACAAGCCAGTCGTAATCCAGTTCCCTGTAAACCCAGGACTCGGCTTCGACGGTTTCGTTGACGTGCTCAAGATGAAGTACTATCACTTCCTCGACGAGAACGGAAAGCGTGAGGACAAGGAGATCCCAGCAGAGCTCATGGATCAGGCAGAGGAGCTTCGTCAGGCCCTCATCGAGAAGGCTGCCGAGTACGATGATTCTCTCATGGAGAAATTCTTCGAGCAGGGTGAGCTCTCAGAGGACGAGATCCGTCAGGGCCTCGGAATCGGTATCCGTCAGGGCGACTGCTATCCTATCTTCTGTCTTTCTGCAAAGAAGAGCATCGGTGTCAAGAGGCTCATGGAGTTCACCATCAAGGTGGCTGCCGCTCCTTCAGAGAGAAAGATCTACACCAAGGACGACAAGGTCATCCCTTGCGACGAGTCAGGCAAGACCGCTATCTTCATCTATAAGACCGCAGTGGAGCAGCACCTCGGTGAGGTTGCATACTTCAAGGTTAACTCAGGTGTCGTGACCCTCGGTCAGGACCTCGAGAATGCCGCTACCGGTGACAAGGAGCGTCTCTCATCTCTCTATGCCGTAGCAGGTAAGAAGAAAGAGGCCGTTCAGGAACTCCGTGCCGGTGATATCGGATGTACCGTGAAGCTTCGCGCAGCAAAGACCAACGCAACCCTTTCTGCTCCTGGTTCAGACATTATCTACAAGGATATCGTATTCCCGGCTCCTAAGTTCCGCTGCGCTATCAAGGCAGCTGACCAGAAGGATGAGGAGAAGCTCGGCGATGCACTCAACAAGATCATGGCAGAGGATCCTACCATCATCGTAGAGTACGCTAAGGAGCTCAAGCAGACCATCCTCCAGGGACAGGGCGAGCAGCATATCAACTTCGTGAAGTGGAGACTTCTCAACGAGAACAAGGTCGCAGTCGAGACCTTCGCTCCTAAGATCTCTTATCGTGAGACCATCACCAAGGTCGCTACCGCACAGTACCGTCACAAGAAGCAGTCGGGTGGTGCAGGTCAGTTCGGTGAGGTTCACCTCCTCGTGGAGCCTATCATCGAAGGCGTAGAGACTACAGCTAAGTTCAAGATCGACGGCAAGGAGCAGGTGCTCAACATCAAGGGCAAGGAGGAGACCGTACTTCCATGGGGTGGTAAGTTCGAGTTCTACAACTGCGTTGTCGGCGGTGCCATCGATGCTTCGTTCATGCCAGCCATCAAGAAGGGTCTCATGCAGAAGCTTGAGGAAGGACCTCTCACCGGTTCATACGCACGCGACATCCGCGTATTCGTATATGATGGTAAGATGCATCCGGTAGACTCTAAGGAAATCGCGTTCATCATCGCAGGACGTAACGCATTCAAGGAGGCTTTCCGTATCGCAGGTCCTAAGATCATGGAGCCTATCTTCAACGTCAACGTCATGACTCCTGCTGATTACATGGGTGCTTGTATGTCAGATCTCCAGAACCGTCGTGCTATCATCGAGGGTATGGGAACTGACCGCGGCTTCTCAGTCCTCAAGGCACGCGTTCCTCAGGCAGAGCTCTACAAGTATTCGACTACCCTCAGCTCTCTCACCTCAGGTTCAGCTACCTTCACAATGGAGTTTGCAGACTACCAGCCAGTACCTGCAGACGTTCAGGACAAGCTTCTCAAGGCTTACCAGGATGAGGATTCTGATGAATAATCAAATTTTCGGACAATTTAGTTTCGAAGAAAGTGCATAAGAAAAACGCCACTCAGAGCCCCTGAGTGGCGTTTTTGTGAAATCGCGAATGCGTTTGCGAATATGTTAAAAGGTAAATTTTGCATTTCTTTCATGCTCTGCTACCTTTGCAATGTCAGAAAACGAAACTTACTGAACACACAACAAATTACACATACTTAGTAAAAGTCTACACTTTAAAAAGGGCTGGCCTGTGAAGGTCGCCCTTTTTGATTTATTGTTATCTTTGCAGCATGAGCGAAGTTAGACCAAAGAAAGCCCTGGGCCAGCATTTCCTTACTGACCTTAAGGTAGCGCAGAGCATTGCGGACGCTCTCCTCTGTCCCGCAGATTCAACGACAGACGTGCTCGAGGTAGGACCCGGCATGGGCGTCCTTACCCAGTACCTTCTCGAGCGTCCCGAGATTGCCCTCAGAGCAGTCGAGATCGACAGGGAGTCGGTAGACTATCTACTTGTCCATTTCCCTAAGATAAACGGTTCGCTCATCGAGGCGGATTTCCTCAAGCTGAACCTTGGAAACTTCTTCCAGGGCAGTTTCGACGTGATAGGAAACTTCCCATATAATATATCGTCTCAGATCTTCTTCAAGATTCTCGACCACAAGGATCAGGTGCCTCAGGTCGTGTGCATGATACAGAAGGAGGTTGCCGAGAGGATCGCGGAGAAGCCGGGTACCAAGACCTACGGCATTCTTTCGGTGCTTCTCCAGGCGTGGTACGACATCGAGTACCTTTTCACCGTGGGTGAGGGTGCCTTCAACCCTCCTCCTAAGGTCAAGTCCGCCGTCATACGTCTTACCAGGAACGGCCGTACCGATCTCGGATGCGACCAGGCTCTCTTCAAGAACGTCGTCAAGACTGCGTTCAACCAGAGGAGAAAGACTCTGAGGAACTCGCTCAAGCCACTCGTGATTGCGAAGGCTCAGCAGTTGGGATGGACTCCTGAGCAGCAGGCGGAGTTCGTCTCCGATCCAGTCTTCGACCTCAGGCCGGAACGCCTCGGAGTCGAGGATTTCGTCGAGCTCGCCAAGAAGCTTGCATGAAAAACTCAATCTTCGTAAAAACTTATTACCTTTGCGCCCGTCATTGACAATAAATAATAACATATATGTATAGATCACATACTTGCGGTGAACTCCGCATTGAAAACGTAGGACAGAAGGTCACCCTCGCAGGATGGGTGCAGAAGTCCCGCAAACTCGGAGGTATGACCTTCGTTGATCTTCGTGACCGTTACGGCATCACCCAGCTCGTGGTCGAGGCTACCGCTTCCGCAGAGCTTCAGGAGGCTGCTTCTTCACTCGGTAGGGAGTATGTCATCCAGGTTGTTGGAGAGGTTCTCGAGCGTGAGAGCAAGAATTCCAAGATGGCTACCG
>NZ_JBAEER010000029.1:0-8225 GCF_056207615.1 Candidatus Cryptobacteroides sp.
AGACCAAGCTCGAGAACGGTTTCGACCTCAGCGACTATGACCTTCGCTGCCTCGACTACGCAAAGGACTATGCTTCAAGGCTTCTCGCTATCGACGTGAACATCACGATCAACGAGACCCTCGACACTGCATGGGAACTCTTCGCGAAGTACTTCACCCAGGCAGAGACCGGTATCAAGCAGGTATTCATCGATAAGTATTGGCCTACCAAATAATTATCTATGGCAGTCAAATTCCAATATAATAAGACTTCCCTGAACAATATCAGGAAGCAGCTGAAGATGCGTCAGAACGCACTCCCTACCTTGAAGAACAAGGAGAGTGCGCTCCGCGTCAGCGTCATCGCTGCCAAGGCTATGTCAGAGAAGCTTATTGCGGATCTTGATGATGCCCTCAAGAGATACGACTATCTCGCAGCCCTCTGGAACGAATTCGAGCCAGGTCTCATCAGCATTACGGACGTCGACCTCGTAACCGTCAAGGTTGCCGGAGTAAAGACCCCTGAGCTGAAGGAGATCCACTACCAGATCAACGAGTTCAACGCCTTCACAAGGCCTGCATGGTACGCTGACGGCGTTACCATCCTCAAGGAGCTCTCACGTCTTGGCATCGAGTCAGAGGTCTATCTCGAGAAGAGCCGCATCCTCGACTACCAGAGAAAGAAGACCACCCAGAAGGTCAACCTTTACGAAAAGGTTCAGATCCCTGGTTACCAGGAGGCCATCAGAAAGATCAAACGATACATGGAAGACGAGGAGAACCTCTCCAAGGCAGCTTCCAAGATCGTGAAGAGCAGACATGCTGCTGAAGAAGAAGAGGAGGAGCAGAACAATGATTAGTAAGATGTCCAAATACTCCTTCATTCTCCTCAGTGAGGAGAGTGAGGCATTCCTCGAGAAGCTTCAGGAACTCGGCGTGGTCGACATTACCCGTTCGACCAAACCTGTTGACGAGCAGTCGTCAGCGTATCTTGAGAAGATACTCAAGATACGCCAGGCCATCAGCATGCTCGAGTCTCTTGACTACAGCAAGGATGCAGATTACGAGAAGATACGTAAGGCTGCAGACTCTGCTACCATCGAAGGATGCAAGATGCAGAGCACCCTCGGCGGCAAGGCCCGTCTCGAAGAGCTCTCTGCAGCCATCGCCGTAGCCCAGAAGAGCCTGAAGCAGGTCTCTCCATGGGGCGAATATGACAAGGCATCTGTTGATGCCCTTGCGGAGAAAGGCATTGCACTCCACTACTATTGTGTATCCGACAAGAAGTTCGACCAGTCATGGGAGACCATCTGTCCGCTTGAGGTGATCTCAAAGGAGAACGGAAACGTATGGTTCGTAACCGTGTCCAAGGTCGGAGAGGCATACGAGTTCCCTGTCGCAGAATGTGCAGCACCTGAGCTTTCAGCAGGTCAGGCACAGGCAAAGATTGCAGAACTCGAGAATGAGGTCATCTCCGAAAAGGGTAAGCTCCTTTGCCTGAAGGACAAGTATCTCACCCATATGAGAGAAGGCCTTGCAAAGAAGACCGCGGATCTCGACAGATATCTCGCAGCAAACGTGGCCACTGAGGCTGCGGAGGGATATATCTGCACATACGAGGGCTTTGCTCCTGAAGAGGAGAACGAAAAGCTCGTGAAGGCATTCGACGAGATGGGAGTCCTCTACTTCAGCGAGGATGCAAAGGAGGAGGACAATCCTCCTATCAAGCTCAAGAACAACAAGTTCACCCAGATGTTCGAGAGCCTCACCGGAATGTATGGTATGCCTGTATATGGAGAATGGGATCCTACCCCTATACTTGGTATTTTCTTCATGCTCTTCTTCGCGATGTGTATGGGAGATGCCGGATATGGCGTGATACTTCTCATCTACGGTATACTCCAGGAGAAGAAGATAGTCAACATCGGAATGTTCTCAAGCATAGGCAAGCTTATTGCCGTGCTCGGAGCAGCCACCACTGTAGTAGGCTTCTTCCTCGGCACTGCATTCGGCATCAACCTCGCGGAAGCCTCATGGGTTCCAGATGCCCTCAAGAGCGTAATGCTCAGCGGGGACATCGAGGTCGCCGGTTCAAGCTATTCTCTCCAGATGATACTCGCAATCTGCATCGGTGTGTTCCACCTTTGCCTTGCGATGGTCATCAAGGCCGTCCTCTACACCCAGAGATTCGGATTCAAGGAGACTATCAGCTCATGGGGTTGGCTTCTTCTGATCGTCGGTGGAATCGTAGTCGCAATAGGTGCGATGGTCGGTTTCCTCCCTGCAGCGGTCACCAAGATCCTCCTCATCGGAATCGGAGCCGTTTCGGCACTCGCAATCTACATCTTCAACAAGCCTGGACGTAATCCGCTCATCAACATCGGCGCCGGCCTCTGGGACACCTATAACATGGCTACCGGTATTCTCGGCGACGTATTGAGCTACATCCGTCTTTACGCCCTCGGACTCGCTGGTGGAATGCTCGGTGGAGCCTTTAACAATCTCGGCGGCATGATCCTCGGTGATCATCCTACCTGGCATTGGCTTCCATACGTGATCATCCTCTTCCTCGGACATACGCTCAACCTGCTCATGTCAAGCCTCGGTGCGTTCGTCCACCCTCTCCGTCTTACCTTCGTTGAGTACTTCAAGAACAGCGGATACGAAGGCAAGGGTACTGAGTACAACCCATTAAAGAAATAATAAACAAACAAATAAAATTACAAAACTATGTTATCTACAATTCTCGGTTTTCTCGGCCTTGGCCTTATGCTTGCCCTCGCCGGTATCGGTTCAAGTATTGGAACAACAATCGCTGGTAACGCAGCGGAAGGCGCTTTGAAGAAGAACGCAGAAAAGTCTTCAAGCTACATGATTCTTTCAGCCATGCCTGCAACACAGGGTCTCTACGGTTTCGTAGCATTCCTCATGTGGCCTAAGACTGCAGTCGCAATGGCAGAAAGCGGTTTCCTCTATTTCGCAGTAGGTCTTGCAGTAGGTGTAGTTTGCCTCTTCTCTGCAATCCGTCAGGGTCAGGTTTGTGCTAACGGTATCGTTGGTATCAGCCAGGGTCACGACGTTCAGACCAACACCATGATCTACGCCGCTCTTCCTGAGTTCTATGCGATCCTCGCACTCGTAGCATCACTCATGATCTAATAAGAAGATTCATGAAAAGATAAAACAGGCTGGTCCTTACGGGCCAGCCTGTTTTTTATAATACTTCAGGTAGAGACAAAAAAAGGACAACTCATCGAGCTGTCCTTTGTAGTACTGGGTAGGAGAATCGAACTCCTATTACAAGATTGAGAATCTTGGGTACTAACCGTTATACGAACCCAGCATTTATCGTTTGGGATTGCAAATATAGGCAAAAAATCTTACACTGCAAATCCAAACGACATATTTCTTAAAAAATGTTTACTTAATCAGTCCCATTGCCTTTTCAAGAGTCTTTGGTACATCGGTATTGTCACGGCAGCTGGTGAAAGTTTCAGCTTTTGCGCCGATGGTCCAACATCCTACAGGAGAACCTGAGTGCGCTCCTGAGATCCAGCTGAACATTGCCTTTCTGGTAAGAAGTCTCATCGCGCTGTCTGCGAGCCTGCTATTGAGAGCATAGAGGCTACGAACCTGCTCTTCTGAACCTTCCTTCGCCCTATCGTAAAGCGCCTTGAGGGCAGCCTCCTCTGGCTCTGCAACAGGGACTTTGCTCCAAAGTCCAAGAGTCTGAGAGAAGAGCGCCTTTACTGCTTCCCAAGTGTTGTTGTCTGAAGTGCGAAGCTCCATAAGCTTTGCATTGATAACACCCAACGACGCTTTCTGATTGTGCATGATATCCTCATGAAGCTCATAGAGGCCATTACCGATGCTGAGTCCGCCTGTCTCATGATCTGCAGTTACGATGATAAGGGTCTCGTCCTTATGCTGCCTGTAGAAATCGAGAACGACGTCGATAGTATTCGCAAAGTCATTGAGTTCCTCGAAAGTGGTTGCAGCATCGTCATCATGACATGCATAGTCGATCTTTCCACCCTCTACCATGAGGAAGAAGCCCTTCTTTGCATAGTGGCTGTAGAGATGCTCGATAGCACCCTTGGTAAAATCAGAAAGCTGGGTATCGCCAGGCTGCCTATCGATAGCATAAGGAAGGCTGTCTGGTCCAGTAAGGCCTGCAAGGTGTATTACGCGGCCATCCACAGGCTTATAGGCATTCGGACCATAAATCATATGTATGCCTGCTTCTTCCGCCTTAGAAGCCCAATATTTAGGGCCGGCGTTCTCCTTCATGTTAGAGAGGAAAGTAGCTCCTGCTGCATAGTCAACCTTTGAATCGATGAGGTTCTGATTGATCTCATCATACATATTGCGGCTGGCAACCTTTGCATAGAATGCTCCAGGTGTCGCATGGTTGATACCTACGCTTGTAACGAGGCCCACACCCCAACCGGCTTCCTTTGCCATATCTGCAACGGTAACGACCGGCTTGTCTGAAGGATCAGTTCCGAGTCGGCCATTTTCTGTCTTCACACCTGAGGCGAGAGCAGTACCAGCAGCGGCTGAGTCCGTGACACGTGAGCTCGCAGAAACAGTCGAAATTGTTGTGAAATATGGGAATTCGGTAAAATTGACTACAGATCCTCCGACAGCCTGGTTATAGACGCCGGTACTGTAGACCTGGTTGACTCCCATTCCGTCACCGATCATGTAGAACACATATTTAACCTTGCTCTTACCTTCTGCAGAAAGAGTCATAAGCGCAAACAATGCGACGAACAGGATTGAGAATATTCTTTTATTTGTTTTCATATTATTTAGATTTATTTGATTCTATATGGGGCATCCTCATAGAGGGTGAACTTCTTTGCCTTCCTGATCCATTTCTGCTCTTCGAGCTTGATGTGCTCATGAGCCTCGTCCCATTCGACCTTTCCGAGTATATAGTCCATCAGGAGAGGATCCGAAAGTTTGAGGGCAAACTCGTCGTCCAGATTGAATTCCGGATAGCGCTGTTTGAAATAGTGCATGAGCTGGAGGGTGTGCATCAGAGAATGGTACTCGGCTCCAGGCTGAAGCATGATCTGATATCCGAAGCACTTGGTCCCCTGATAGCGTCCGGTGGAAGGTGTAAATGAACAAGGACGCATCATCACACCTGCAGGCTGAGGCACAGGCTCTCCTGCAGCTGTCTTCACGAAAGGTGCCCCTATGTATTCATACGGCCTCGCGGTACCGATTCCCGGGCAGATGTTGGTATTGTTCCAAAGACCACCTCCACTATACATGTCGCAAGTGAAAAGTCCAGGAATATCCGAAGCAGGCGCAATTGTCCATGGCATCAGCTGCCTGGTAGCATCGCTTGCGAGGGCAGAGATGACATGGAGAGGATACTTGGCTCCGATCTCAGAGTAATACAGGTAAGCCAGCTCTCCGAGCGTCAGGCCATGACGGTGTGCGACCTTCGGCACGAACTGTTCGACGCCGGCCAGCGGCATCGATCCCTCTACCGTCCTTCCTGCAGGATTGATATGGTCTACTATGTACAGGGAAGGTGCATCCTCATATTCCTTAAGAATGTTCATCAGGCGGAAGAGGTCCTTCGTGTAATTGAAATAGCGTGAGCCCACGTCCTGAATCTCCACGACAATGGCATTGAGAGAAGGAATCTCGGACTCGATTATGTCAATATGGTTGGTAAGCGGGGTTAGTTCAGTATCCCTCGGCGAGAATATCACCTTGAGGTTGCCTCTCTCCGAAAAGATATTGTACATATAGCGCCCATGCTCAGTATCCCAACAGTTCTGGGTACAGAAGCAGCCAACCTTACCCTCCCAGAGGGCCTTGTCGAGCTGATCTTCGAGCGGTGTGGTCCTGAATGAGAACATCAGCCTTCGATTATCTTGTTTGCGATTTCGATGATTTCAGCAGCAAGGGCGTCAGCACGCTCCATGGTCGCAGCTTCTGCATAGATTCGGATGATAGGCTCGGTATTCGACTTCCTGAGGTGCACCCACTCCCTCTTCTGCTCGAAAATGATCTTCACGCCATCGATGTCGTTGATGTTCTCTTTCGCGTAGACAGCCTTCATCTCTGTGAGGATCTTGTCGATAAGGGCAGAATCGCTGAGCTGAATCTTGTTCTTCGCAATCTGGTACTGCGGATAGGTCGCTTTCAGTTCGCTTACCTTCATCTTCTTATGGGCAAGATTGCTGAGGAAGAGAGCGACACCTACCATCGCGTCACGACCTGAGTGAAGCGCAGGATAGATTACACCACCATTTCCTTCTCCTCCGATGAGAGCACCGACTTCATGCATCTTCGTAGTAACATTGACCTCTCCTACCGCCGCAGCGTAGTATACACCTCCGTGAGCCTCAGTCACGTCACGAAGTGCCCTGGTTGAAGAAAGGTTGGAAACTGTAGCGATATTCTTGCATCCTGCCTTCTCTGCGCATTCAAGGAGATAGTCGGCGACACTGACAAGGGTATACTCCTCTACGAAAGGCTTACCATCCTCCTGGATGAAAGCAAGCCTGTCAACATCCGGATCCACAGATATACCGAGATCTGCGCCTTCGCGGACTACGGTCTCGCTGAGTTCGATGAGATTCTGTGGGAGAGGCTCTGGATTGTGTGAGAAATGACCGGTAGGCTCACAATTGAGACCGATGCACTCCACACCAAGACGCTCGAGGAGTCTAGGCATGATAATGCCGCCCACTGAATCGACCGCATCAAGTACGACCTTGAATCCCGCAGCTTTGATTGCGTCCACGTCCACGGTAGGAAGCGCAAGCACGGCGTCAAGGTGGGCATCAGTGAAATCTGTCTCTTCGACGATTCCGATCTCGTCTATTCCGGCAAAATTGAAATCTTCCTTCTCTGCGCACTCGAGGATTGCATTACCTTCTGCAGCATTTAGGAACTCTCCCTTCTCATTGAGGAGCTTCATAGCATTCCACTGCATAGGGTTATGGGACGCAGTGAGGATAATACCTCCGTCAGCTTGCTCAAACACTACTGCCATCTCGGTTGTCGGAGTCGAAGCGAAGCCTGCCTTGACCACATCGACACCACATGCGAGGAGTGATCCAACGACAAGGTTCTCAACCATCTCTCCACTAATCCTGGCGTCCTTACCGACGACAACCTTATATCTCTCGTCTGCTGGCTTCGGCCTTCTTTCGCGAAGCTTCTCGCAGTATGCATAGGTAAACTTAACGATATCTATAGGAGTGAGTGAATCGCCCGGTGCGCCACCGATTGTGCCGCGGATACCGGAAATAGATTTGATGAGTGTCATAATTCAATGGTATATCATACAAATTTAAGAAATATCTGAAGCAAATCACAAAAAAAGACTACTTTTGCCCACCGTAATAAACAATAAGCCATGCAGTTCTTTTGGACAATTCTATTGCTTATAGTGTCGAATATCATGATGACATTCGCGTGGTACGGACACCTTAAGCTTCAGGAGATGCATATCTCTGACAACTGGCCACTTATCCTGGTTATACTATTCTCATGGGGTATCGCCTTCTTCGAGTATTGTGCACAGGTACCGGCGAATCGAATAGGTTTCGTTGGAAACGGCGGTCCATTCAACCTAATGCAGTTGAAAGTGATCCAGGAAGTGATTTCACTTACAGTATTCACCATCGTCGTAACCGTAATGTTCAAAGGTCAGCCTATACAGTGGAATCATATCGCAGCATTCGGATGCCTCATACTTGCCGTTTTCTTCGTATTTTTGAAATAAGGCTTGCGATAATCAAATAAGAAATGTATATTTGCCGTTCCAAAATAGTTAACTATAAATTTTAAGGAAATGAAAAAAGGAATCCATCCCGAAACCTACCGTCTTGTAGCTTTCAAGGATATGTCGAACGATGTTGTATTCATCACTCGTTCTTGCGCTTCCACCAAAGAGACCATCGTTTACGAAGGCGTTGAGTACCCTGTAATCAAGGTCGAGATCTCTAACACTTCACATCCTTTCTACACTGGAAAGATGAAGCTCGTGGATACTGCAGGTCGTGTCGACAAATTCTACTCAAGATACGGTGCGAAGAAGAAATAAGTTCTTCTACATGCAGAAAAATAAGAGGCTGACTAAAAAGTCCAGAAGGACTTAGAGGTCATCCTCTTTCTTTATGTCATCCTGCCTCCGAGCGTCGGCTGCTCTCCTCCGGAGACCTTCCGCTTCGCTCCATCCAGTCACTCCCTTCGGTCGTGACAGCCGC
>NZ_JBAEER010000030.1:0-7899 GCF_056207615.1 Candidatus Cryptobacteroides sp.
AGATGGTTGCCCGCAAGATAGGCATCCCTTTCTATTTCGTAGACCTCAGCAAGGAGTATCGCCAGAGGGTCGTAGACTATATGTTTGACGAGTACTCCAAGGGAAGGACCCCTAATCCTGACGTACTTTGCAACCGAGAGATTAAGTTCGACGCCTTCCTCAAGACCGCGGAAAAACTAGGTGCGGAGATGGTTGCGACCGGCCATTACTGCCGCAAGGAGGCCGCTCTCGACGCCGATGGCAAGGAGATTATCGGCGAGGATGGAAAGCCAGTATACAGGATACTTGCAGGAAGCGACCCGAACAAGGACCAGAGCTATTTCCTCTGTCAGCTCACCCAGGAGCAGCTTTCGAAGGCCATGTTCCCAATCGGAGACATCATCAAGCCGGAAGTGAGAAGACTTGCGAAGGAAGCTGACCTCCCGTCAGCTGAGAAGAAGGACTCGCAGGGCATCTGCTTCGTCGGAAAGGTTGACCTCCCTACCTTCCTCCAGCAGCAGCTAAAGTCCGTGACAGGAAATGTCGTCGAGGTATTCGAACCGTTCTACGAGACTTCGGAACAGTATTCCTTCCTGAAAGACACGCTCCAGAGCCTCCTCAAGGACGGTGCCGGAGAAGTGAACATGGTCACCAGCTACATTTCCGAGGACAAGGGCATGGTAACCGACCCCGGCATCATCAACGACTGGGATCAGGCGAAGATGGCCCAGCTATCGGACGAGGATTGGATGAGGCTATCGATGCCTGTGCGTCACGGTTCGATCAAGTTCGAGACCGAGACCTACCGAAGCGGAAAGAAGCACATAAAGAAGACCAGGTACAAGGAAAATCCTTATGGAAAGATAGTCGGAGAGCATGTCGGAGCCCAGTTCTACACCATAGGGCAGCGCAAGGGCCTCAACATAGGCGGCCATCAGGATTCCATCTTCGTGATAGAGACAGACATAGAGAACAACATCATCTACGTCGGCGAGGGACACAAGCACAAGGGTCTTTCCCGAAGCGTTCTGCGCGTGGCTCCGGAGGAGATACACTGGATTCGTGAGGACATGAAGATGGAGGTGGGAGAAATCCGCCGCTACCGCGTCCGTATCCGCTACCGTCAGCCTCTGCAGGAAGCGACCCTCATACGCAGGGAGAATGGTCTGTACATCATCTTCGACACCCCTCAGAGGGGCATCACCCCTGGTCAGTTCGCCGTATGGTACACTCCAGATGACGAGATGACAGGCTCCGGTGTTATCTAGGGCACACATTCTTAGCAAAAAAATTGCTATCTTCGTGAGGATAGTACAATAGACGTGAAAGATTATTCGCAATATGGCCCAGCCTACAAGGGGCTTACCGTGGAAGACGATGTCTACGTACCGAAACCCGTAGACACATTTTCTGGTGAAGACCCATTCGTAAGGATGGCAAAGGTACGCGGTCAGTCGAAGGAAATCGCCTTCGACGAGACCTATCCATATCTTGACAAGTCTCTTCGTTTCCGTATTCAGCACGCCATCTGCTATGCCGCCCTCTGGACGATAGCATTCCCCGTCAACAGAATACGCTACGGATTGAAGATCAAGGGGCGCTCCAAGATCTTCAAGAACAGGAAGCTGCTCCGTGGCGGAGCCATGACCGTCTGCAACCATGTGTTCAGATGGGACATGATCTGCGTCCTCCAAGCCATACGTTTCCGAAAGAGCTGGATTCCGATGTACGCTCTGCCATTTACCGGGAAAGACTCCATCTTCATGAAAAGCATCGGAGGCATTCCAATCCCAGAGAACAGGGCCGGTCTCAAGTGCTTCAACGAGGCCATGAACGAGATCCGCGAAAGGAAGGAATGGATACATATCTTCCCCGAGAGTTGCAGCTGGAAGTACTACTCCCCCATCAGGCCATTCAAGATTGGACCTTTCAACATGGCATATAAATACGGCATGCCCATACTGCCATGCGTCATTTCATACCGCGAGAGGAAAGGCATATATAAGCTGTTCGGAAGTGCTGACGAACCGCTCGTAACCATCAGCGTCGGCGACCCTATCATCCCAGACAAAGACAAGCCAAGGAAGGAGGAATCCGAGCACATGCGCAGCCTTGCCCACAGAACAATGGAGGAAATGGCAGGCATCATTTCGAACCCATGGCCATCAGCCATTGACTGATCGGCCACTGTTATACCCAAAGATCATTTATTATGGATAAGATCATAGATCCCGTTCCTGTCGAGCTGCTTAAGGCAGAGCTCACGAAGTCAAAGAAACTGCAGGACACCAACAAAGGCCACAATGAACTGTATGTAGTCACATGGCATGACTCTCCAAACGTCCTCACGGAGATAGGCCGTCTTCGCGAGGAGGCTTTCCGTGCAGGCGGAGGCTCCACCGGAAATGCCATCGACCTTGATGAATACGACAAGATGGAGAAACCTTACAAGCAGCTCATCGTCTGGGATCCGGACGACGAGGCCATCATCGGAGGATATCGCTTCATCTTTGGTAAAGATGCAGAATTTGACGAGAACGGACAGCCTATCCTTGCCAGCTCTCATCAGTTCAGGTTCTCACAGAAGTTCATAGACAGCTACCTGCCTTACGTGATGGAGGTGGGCCGTTCGTTCGTATCCCCTGCATATCAGAGTTCGAAGATGGGATCAAGATCGATCTATGCAATGGATAACTTGTGGGACGGAATGGTCGCCATCATCATCCAGAATCCCGACATTCTCTATTTCTTCGGAAAGATCACAGTATATCCTTCTTTCGACCACATCTCCAGAGACCTCATCTACCACTTCCTCTGGAAGCACTTCGGAGACAAGGAGGAGCTCGTACGTCCATGGCCGGATCAGAACGTAATGCCAGACTCCACTCCTGAGCTGATGGATCTCATCCTTAACAAGGAGGATGTGGCCGAGGATTACAAGATTCTCAGGAGTTCCGTAAGATTTCGCGGGACAAATGTCCCACCGAACATCAGTGCCTATGTGGCCATTACTCAGAACATGGTCATGTTCGGTACGGCAGTCAACCGTCTCATGCATAACATCGAAGACTCTGCCATCCTGATTCCTTTCGACGAGATCTATCAGGAGAAGAAACATCGCCACGTCGGAGCATATCTCCGCTTCAAGAGAAGAAAACGTCAGCCGGAGATGGACGGAGAGATGGAGAGAATCCTGGTGGAGAGATGGCTGGCTAAGCGTAGACGTCAGATCAAGAAGCTCCAGAAAGAAAGAGCAGCAAAATAAAGAAGGGTGGCTGCGAGGCCACCCTTCAGTCGTATTTTACCAGTATACTACTCCATAAGTTTTTTGTACTTGAACCTCTTAGGTTCCTCGTTACCGAGGCGCTTCTTTCTGTTCTCCTCGTACTCGCTGTAAGAACCCTCGAAGAAGTAAACCTGAGAATCTCCTTCAAATGCCAGGATATGTGTAGCGATACGATCGAGGAACCAACGGTCATGGGATACTACGACTGCACAGCCTGCGAAATTGTCAAGACCTTCCTCGAGTGCGCGGATGGTATTTACGTCAACGTCGTTGGTAGGCTCGTCAAGAAGGAGGACATTGCCCTCGTCCTTGAGCGTGAGCGCAAGATGAAGTCGGTTTCTCTCACCACCGGAGAGGATTCCGCACTCTTTCTCCTGATCTGCACCTGAGAAATTGAACCTTGATATATATGCGCGCGCGTTGATCTCCCTGTTGCCGAGCTTCACGAACTCTGAGTTATCGGCGATGGTCTCGTATACGGTCTTCTCCGGATCGATGCTTCTGTGCTGCTGATCAACATAGGCAAGCTTAACTGTCTCACCGATCTTGATCTCTCCAGAATCCGGCTGCTCTATGCCCATTATGAGACGGAATAGAGTGGTCTTACCGGCACCGTTCGGGCCTATGACTCCGACGATACCTGCCTGAGGGAGCACGAAGCTGAGGTTCTCATAGAGCAGCTTACCGTCGTATGACTTTGCTACGTTCTTGAATTCGATGACATTGGTACCGAGGCGTGGTCCGTTAGGGATGAAGATCTCGAGCTTGCTCTCCTTCTCCTTTGCATCCTCATTGGCGAGTTTCTCATAAGCACCCAAACGGGCCTTGGACTTAGCCTGGCGTGCTTTAGGAGCCATGCGCACCCACTCGAGCTCCCTCTCGAGAGTCTTGCGACGCTTGCTCTCCTGCTTCTCTTCCATCGCGAGACGGTTGCTCTTCTGCTCAAGCCATGAAGAATAGTTACCCTTCCATGGAATACCCTCACCCCTATCAAGCTCAAGGATCCAACCGGCTACGTTATCGAGGAAGTAACGGTCATGGGTCACGGCGATGACTGTACCCTTATACTGCTGGAGATGTGCCTCGAGCCACTGGATACTCTCGGTATCGAGGTGGTTGGTAGGCTCGTCGAGGAGCAATACATCCGGCTGGCGGAGAAGAAGTCGGCAAAGTGCGACACGACGTCTCTCACCACCGCTGAGCGTGGCCACGTTCGCATCGGCAGGTGGACACTGAAGAGCGTCCATCGCCCTTTCGAGCTTGGAATCGATTTCCCATCCGCCGCATGCCTCGATCTTCTCTGTAAGGTCGCCCTGACGCTCGATCAGCGCAGCCATCTCATCGTCTGACATTGGCTCGCAGAACTTGAGATTCACCTCTTCATACTCCTTGAGAAGGTCCACCACTTCCTGGACACCTTCCTGCACGACCTCGAGGACGGTCTTGTTCGGATCCATCTGAGGTTCCTGCTCGAGATAACCGACAGAGTAGCCCGGAGCCCATACGACCTCGCCCTGGTATGACTTCTCGATACCGGCGATAATCTTCATGAGGGTAGACTTACCCGAGCCGTTGAGACCGATGATACCGATCTTGGCGCCATAGAAGAAGGAAAGGTAGATATTCTTGAGGATTACCCTATTGTTGTGCGGCAAAACCTTGCCCACACCATTCATTGAAAAGATGATTTTCTCGTCTGCCATATAACATTTGCTTATGCTGCAAAGATAATCATTTTTTCGTTTGGGCACGACGCATGGCCATCCACTCGGTCGGTTTCATACCCGTGACATTCTGGAATATAACGTTCATGGACCCCTCGTTCTTGAAGCCGCTCTGAAGCGCCAGCTGGCCGGCCCTGAGTGACATATCTTTCTCGAAGAGCTGCATTGCGTGTTCCACTCGATATTTACCGACGAAAGTACAGTAATTCATGCCAGTATATTTGAGTATCGCCCTGCCGACGTATGCCTTGTTCACATACACCTCCTTCGCGACTTCCGGCTCAGAAAGGTTTGGATTCAGGTAATTTCTCTTGACTACGACATAGTCATGTATCCTCTGGTATATCTGGCGCGAACTGTCATCCGCGTTAGTGGCAATATCGTTCCTGACGTAGGTGAGAGTATGGTTCTCGATATCGCTAACCTTGTCTTTCGCAAGGAAGAGGAAACTTCCGTGAAGGCAACGGAAATACAGAACCTGAAATATCACACATACCACTACACTGATTGCCTGACGAACGATTTGACACAACATATCATCACTTCCGTACAGAGCCAGAGAGAAAGCAGATACGAGCAAAGACAAGGATGCAAGGACCGAGCTCATCCAATCCGATATAAGCATAGAGAGAGCCTGTTTCTTCACCAGTTCCCTTATGTTCCCGAAACGCTTGGTGAAGGAAGAGATCATCACGGAAAATGAGACTATCGAACCGGCCAGGGAAATAAGTACAGGGTGTCCTGTAGCTGCCATGGCGGCCACCGCTGAAACATAGGGGATGACGATAGTTGCCTTAGCTCTGGAATCAAGAATGGAAAGAGCGCAGGCAAAACAGGCAAACACGACGCTCATAGCTGGCAGACAATACTCGATACCGGTGATTATTCCTGAGATCAAGACGACAAGTGCTGCCAATGTAGGAACGACCAGAAAAGCCATATCCTCTTTCTTCCTGCCTTTTGTTGCAAGAAATCTGATGATTGAAAAAATAGTTGATGGAATGAGAATAAGTGTAATGGTTACAACAATTAACATTTTTTGATTTTTTAGGTTGGAAAATAAAGACGCATCTGCCTTTTGACAAATGTAAAACAAAAAAGGCCCCAGGATAGCCTGGAGCCTTTATGATGAATCAAAATCGAAAATCAATTACACTTTTTCGCAGCTTATTGATTTTTTCATAGTAACCACAAATTTATTGCGCGTTCTCCACCGACTTCTTCACAATCTTTTTCGTGTCGATTCCTGTCTTGATTTCGTCGAAGCCTTCGCCGTAGACATTATTTGCTGGAGAAACTGACACGAAAGCATTCTTGTCGATTTCCTTTACAGCCGAAGTTATGTCCCTAAGGCTTTTGCGGCGAACGATTGCGATGAGCACGTTCATATCCTGCTTCCTGTAGCAGCCTGTTGCCTTAAGCGCCGTCACGCCCTTGTCAAGCTCATGCATGAGGCAGTTGGCGATTTCGTCGCTCTTCTCCGAGAAGATAAGCACCTGGACGGAAGACTTGTTTCCGACGAGCACGAAATCCACGAAGAAAGATGAAACGAACATCATCAGATAGCCATATATCATATCGGCAAAAGTTCTTCCAGGAAGCAGGAGCACCATGGCGATGATGATGGCATCGGTCGCCAGATAGAACTTACCCGGAGAAATCGGCCAATACTTGTTGACTATCATTGCGAAGATGTCACTTCCTCCTGTACTACCGCCGAAGCGGAGCACGATGCCCAGACCTATACCTTCAATGATACCGGCAATCACCGGAATCAGGATATTGTCAGGGACGTAGAGCAATCCTCCTTCCACGCAATACATGCATTCCCAGTTCGGGAGGATGTCGAAGAAAAGCGTAGACACGGCGATACAATATATGGTGCGTATGCCGAAGCCCTTACCAAGGATGGCAAAGGCCATGACAAGCAGCGCCACGTTGACGACGAGATAGGAAGTTCCTACCGGAATCGCACCGTTCGTCGCGTACTGAAGGAGAGTGAGAAGACCCGTTACTCCACCGCTGGAATAGTCGTTGGGGATTACAAACCAATCCCAAGGGACACAGTAAAGGAAAGTTCCGAGAGTCAGAATAAGATATTCACCGAATACCTTAAGAACCTTTTTCCTATCCAAAACCATGTCTAGCGGTTTATTTGAGTACGATGTTGACAATCTTGCCAGGGACGACGATCACCTTGACGATGTTCATCTCTCCCACATACTTGGCAGTCTGCTCAAGACCACGCACCTGAGCCTCAACATCCTCCTTGCTTGCAGACTTAGGAAGATCGAGAGTAAAGCGGGTCTTACCGTTGAATGAAACGGCGTATGTACAGCTGTCCTCTACGGTATAGGCCTCAACATACTCAGGGAAGCGTGCATAAGTGATGGTATCCTCATGTCCGAGGGCATGCCAGAGTTCCTCAGTGATATGTGGAGCAAAAGCTGAGAGTACGATGATGAGCGGCTCGAGAATCTCGCGCTTGTGGCACTCGCCGAGCTCGTTCACAGCAATCATGAACGCACTGATGGTGGTGTTGTATGAGAATGTCTCGATGTCTGACTGAGCCTTACCGATAAGTTTGTGAAGAGCCTTGAGCTCTGCAGGAGTAGCCTTCTCGTCAGTCACCACGAGACCGTCACGGTCGTAGAACATCCTCCATATCTTCTTGAGGAAACGGTTCACACCGTCGATACCCTTGGTATCCCATGGCTTGCTCTGCTCGAGAGGGCCGAGGAACATCTCGTAGAGACGGAGAGTATCTGCGCCGTAGGAGTCGCAGATCATATCCGGATTCACCACATTGGACATCGCCTTACTCATCTTCTCGATGGCCCACCCACAGACATACTCACCATTCTCGAGGATGAACTCAACCGTCTTATAGGCTGGGATCCGGTTGGTGGA
>NZ_JBAEER010000031.1:0-8102 GCF_056207615.1 Candidatus Cryptobacteroides sp.
GGGCCATTGAGATATAAACGGTCTGCGGAAGAGGAAGGACCTCGATGGGGCAGGGGCGGCTGAACTTGCTGTCATGAGGATGGACGCCGCCGATCTTGAATGTCTTACTCATTTTTTGGTTCCTCCTTCTTCTCTGGGGCAGCCGGTGCAGGAGCAGCGGCAGCCTTTGCAGCTTCAGCAGCTGCGGCCGCAGCCTCCTTTGCCTTCTTGTTGCGCTCTGCGATGCGTGCCTTTACGGCATCCTTGTCGAGAGGCTTTGGGAAGTTGACTGCATGGATTGCTGATGTAGGACACATAGCCTCACACTCACGGCAAAGCTTGCACTTCGCAGGATCGATGTAAGCCACGTTGTTCTCGACGGTGATGGCGCCGTGGGTACAGGTCTTCGCGCAGATACCGCAGCCGATGCAGGCAGTGGCGCATGCCTTCTTTGCGACAGGGCCCTTGTCCTTGTTGATGCATGATACGTAGAGACGCATGTTGCGCGGTCCCTTGACGCGGATCTCGATGACCTGCTTAGGGCAGGCAGCAGCGCACTTGCCACAGGCAGTACACTTCTCCTCGTCAACGACAGGAAGGCCTGTCTCAGGGTTCATGCTGATAGCGCCGAACTGACATGCTGCGACACAGTCGCCACATCCGAGACATCCGAATGCACAGCCGGTATCACCGCTGTAGAGGGATGCCTTGACACGACAGCTCTTGAGGCCGTCGTACTCGTTGGTCGTCGGACGGTTCTGGCATGTACCGTTGCAACGTACCACGGCCACCATAGGAGCCTTGGCAACTGCCTCGATGCCGAGAACGGCGGCAACCTTCTTCATGGTGTCATTGCCTCCGACAGGACAGAAGTTCTTGTCCAGATTGCCTGCCTCAACGCAGCTCTGCGCGAAAGCACGGCAGCCAGCGAAACCGCAGCCACCGCAGTTGGCACCCGGCATGACCTTCTCGACCTCGTCGATGCGTGGATCCTCCTCGACCTTGAATTTCTTCGCAACGAGGAAAAGAACCATGGCGAGCACCACACCCAGTACCGTGAGAATCACGATAGTCCAGATAATTGCACTTGTCATAAGGGTTAGTTGTTTATAATATAAAATTCGTATTCA
This sequence comes from Candidatus Cryptobacteroides sp., assembly GCF_056207615.1. NCBI lineage: Bacteria > Pseudomonadati > Bacteroidota > Bacteroidia > Bacteroidales > Candidatus Cryptobacteroides > Candidatus Cryptobacteroides sp. The sequence continues at coordinate 1,110 of NZ_JBAEER010000031.1, forward strand.
CCGTCAAGCCTGTCCCGCATCAGGTACAGGATACCATAATATGCAGCCACCCCGGCAAGAGTGACCAGTCCGACGAGCCAATCCGACTCCCAGACAATTGACAAAGATACTACTAAAATCATTAAAATAATAACAGGAATCACGTAAGAAAGCATTACTGCTTTCATTCCGAGCGATTTTTTCAGGCACACCCTTACAGTATCGCCCACCGAGTCTTTAGAACCCGGTACGGTACGCACCCTGATATGCTTCGCGACCTCCTCCGAAGCACCGCACAGTCCCCTGGCATGGCACTGGCTGCAGGCCGACTCGGAGATGATCTCCACCGTCGTCACCTCGGGAGTGATCGCTATGATCTTGCCGACATGGCTTATCTCGTCCTTCTTCATATATTACTTCGTCGTCACAAGCTTGTGGCGCAGACCCGAGTACTCGATCAGTCTTCCGCTGACCTTTCCAATCCAGATCGGAGCCTCAAAGTAAACCGGGAGCCTGTTCTCGTCGTCAGACACCCAAATCATCATGTCCTGCTCCCCGGAGAACACCTCGCCAGCGACGAGCTTCGCCGAGAAACGTATGGTATCGATAGTGCCGAGGCCCTTCACCTTCTTCTTCTCGCGGCCGTAAAGCACGAAGTGCACATGGTACACGTCGTCATCGATAGCGAAGGTCATAGGGTGTCTCACGCCCGGTTCCACCTTGTCGAAATCCATGTTCCTGGCAAGATAGAAGAGCGTCGGCAGGTCGTACGTATTGTGGTCCAGAGGAAGGTGTAGCTCCTTCTTTCCGCCATGGGAAGAATATACGTCCGCGTCGATGTAAGGTTCTTCCTCATCCCATCTGTACACATACGTGTTCCTAGCCTCGTATCCGCCCTCGTGGGTATCGCGGGTGAAGTGCTGAGGCACCAGGCCGTTCGCCGTGAAAATGGAAGAGAACTTCTCGCGCACTCGGAAAAGCTTGTCCCATATCTTTCCGGTCTGTCCGTTGATGTCCACACGGAAACAATCCTGCCCGTTATGGCTGCAGTCGGAAAGCACTGCCTCGCCCCAGCCCACGTCGGTGCTGATCACGCCCCAGTCGTAATGGATCATGTACTTGATCCGTTCCCCGGCCTGATATGCAAGTTTCTCCTTGGAGGTGGTGCGTACGGGTATTTCCTGACCCCCGCATACGAAAAATGACCCCGCCGTCAAGGCCAGGATCATAATCGTTCTTATGGCTGCTCCACGCATGTCCTATCTGATTTAAGCAAAGTTTCCGCCGTCGAATCCGAAATCGTCGCCGCCGAACGGGTTGTAGCCCGAATCTGATGCCGGCGCACTGTTCATGGCCGAGGCGCTGACATGTCCGAAATCGTTCGAGAGATTCTCTTCCTGCGCGTCGACGAACTTTGCCATCGAGTCGCGGAAGATGAGCGGAACGTCTCCGATCTCGCCGTTACGGTGCTTGGCGATGATGAGCTGGGTCTCTCCCTTCTGCACGGTGTCGTCGCCGAAGTTCTGATAGTCGAGACGGTGGATGAAAAGTACCATATCTGCATCCTGCTCGATTGATCCCGACTCACGGAGGTCACTGAGCTGAGGCCTGTTGTTGCTGCCCTGACGGGTCACCGCCTGACGGCTGAGCTGAGAGAGTGCGATGATAGGCACATTGTGCTCCTTTGCGGTCGCCTTGAGTGTTCTCGAGATGGCGGCAACTTCCTGCTCACGCATACCTCGGAGCTCCACAGGTCCCTGCATGAGCTGAAGGTAGTCGACGATGATGAGCTTGACCCCTTTCTGCTTCACGAGCTTCTTGACCTTGGAACGGAACTCCATCACAGGAAGCGACGGGGTATCGTCTATGTAAAGAGGCGCAGCTGCGAGCTTGGTGAGCTGAGACTCGAGCCTGCTCCAATCTCCTGGTTCAAGCTTCACGCCACCCTTGAGCTTCTTCGAGTCGATTCCGGTCTCCGAGACCATCATACGGTTCGCCAGCTGCTTTGCGGGCATCTCAAGAGAGAAGATGGCGGTAGGATAACCCATCACCGCCGCGTTTCTCGCCACGTTGAGCGCAAACGCAGTCTTTCCCACGGATGGGCGGGCAGCAAGGATGATAAGGTCCGATGACTGCCAACCGAGGGTGATGCTGTCGATGGATGGGAATCCGGATGGGACGCCACTGTATGCACCGTCCTGAGACTGGGATTTCTGGAGGTCGTCCAACGACCTGTTGATTACAGAGCCTATATCCTGCGCATCCTTGGTTACGTTGTGCTCCACCGCTGCAAAGATCTTGGTCTCCGCTGTGTCGATGAGAGCCTCCATGTTCACCGAGTCATCATACGCCGTCTTCAGGATGGAATACGAAGCGGTGATGAGCTCGCGCTGGATGAATTTCTGCTTTATGACCTTCGCGTAGTACTCCACATGGGCAGCGGAACCCACTCTTGAGGAGAGGTCGGAAATGAATTCCAGACCGCCAGCCTCCTCGAGCTTGCCCGTGCTCTTGAGCCTCTCCGCCACCGTATAGGAATCGACGGGAGCATGCTGGGCGTAGAGATCCTTGATGGCCTCGAAGACCAGCCTGTTCTTCTGACTGTAGAAGCAGTTGGAGTTCGCGAGCTCATCGAGGGTGTCATCAAGACAGTTCGGTTCCACCATGAGCGCACCAAGAACCGCCTCCTCGAAGTCTATCGCCTGAGGAGGCATGGTTCCCATAAGGGCGTCAAGGTTCACCTGCTCGTCGCGAGATGACTTTCCACGATAGGTCTTTGCCATATAGGCCGGATGTTATTCTGCCTTGTCCGGGTTCATGAGGATCCTTCCGCAGTACTCGCAGATGATCATCTTCTTGTTGGTAGCGATGTCGAGGAGGCGCTGAGGAGGGATGGTGCTCATACAGCCGCCGCAAGCATTGCCGTTGTATACGGAAACCACTGCGAGGTGGTTGTTGCAGCTCCTGCGGATGCGCTCGTATGCGCTGATGGTCCTCTCGTCGATCTTGGCTGCGCACTCTTCGTGCTGAGCGAGGAGCTTCTTCTCCTCTGCTGCGGTAGCCTCGACGATGGTAGCAAGCTCTTCCCTCTTTGCCTCGAGGTCAGCAGCCTTGACTTCCTTCTTCTCCCTCATGTTCTCGAGTGCCTGCTTCCTGTCAAGATTCCTCTCACGAGTCTCATTGATGGTCTTCTCGGCAATCGCACGGAGAAGTTCCTGGTTCTCGATCTCCTTCTGGAGAGAATCGAACTCACGGCTGTTGGAAACAGTCTCGAGCTGAGACTTGTACTTCTCGGTCTGTGCGTCGTAATCCACGATACACTGCTTGCTGTGTGCGATGGTCGCTGTATTCTCCTCGATCTCTGCGCTGATCGCAGCTTCCTTTGATGCAATCTCTTCGAGCTCGTTCTCGAGAGCCTCGACCTCGAGAGGAAGTTCTCCCCTGAGCTGGAGGATCTTGTCGATCTGAGAGTCAACCTGCTGGAGAGCATAGAGAGTCATGAGCTTCTCCTCAACTGAGAGCTCTGAGTCTGCGAAGCTTCTCTGGATAGATACGAAGGTCTCCCTCTGGTCGATAGGGGTCTCGAATTTCTTGGTCTTCTTTGTTGCCATATTGGTTCTTAAGATATTAAATCGTTGTTGGATGGTCGCTTTTCGTGCGAACTGCAAAGGTATTATTTTTTCCTTATATGATAAAAAGAAATTTTGCCTACAGTCCCTTCTTGATTTCCACGAGCTGCTCCCTGATGTTCTTCAGGTGGTCGAGAACAACCACTGTGTTGTCTGCAGCCTCGCCGTGAGCGAGTTTCTTGGCTGCGCCTTCGATGGTCATGCCCTGCTTCTTGAGAAGGAGCTGGATCTGCTTGAATGCCTCGATGTCGCGCGCGGTGAACTGGCGGTTGCCCTTCGCATTGCGCTTTGGCTTGATCGACTTCGGGAACGAATTCGACCAGAATCTGATGCACGAGGTGCTCTCCCCGAGGAGTTCAGCGACTTCGCTGATCGTGTAGAATAACTTTTCCATATCGTTGTCTTTATCTTTAATCCATCTGCTGGGCGGTAGAGCTCGACAGGACGAGCATCTCCGCATAATCCTTCGGCGAAACGCTTGCGAACAGGAAGTTCACCGGATCGCAGACCACGTTTCCGCGCATAACGGTGTAGTGGAGGTGCGGTGCAAAGGACTTGCCTGACATTCCGACGGTGCCAATCTTCTCGCCGGCCTTCACCTTTCTTCCCGGAGCGACCTTGATCTCTCCGAGATGTGAATACCGGGTCACATATCCGTTTCCATGGTCGATGAACACGGTGTTTCCATCCGCCTGGATGGAGCGTACGACCTTCATCACGACACCCGGGCCACCGGCAAGCACCGCGGTTCCCACAGGGGCTATCAGGTCGAGTCCGTCATGGCTCGTGGCGACCTTGTAGAAAGGGCTCACCTTCGGTCCTACCGACGCTCCCGTCCTGGACACGGTGAAACCTTCCAGCGGCATCACCATAGGAGGGGTCGCATATCCTTCCGCGCCCGTGATCTCGAAGATCTTGCGGAAGTTTTCCTCGACCGCAAGCGACGCAGCCTCAATGCTTTCCGCCTTTTCTGCGGCATAAGCGTATATCTTGTTGTCGGTAAGATCCTCGCCATAGTTGGGAAGGGTCGTGCCGATCTCCAGATCGGTTATCGAAGGCACGGAAGTATTGAACAGACTGTTGTATATCTCGTCGTCCCTGATCTCCAGGAACTCGACCGCGTCATGGAGAAGTCGCTCCTGCTCCCTCATCTGCGAGTAGAGCTTCTCGTACATCCTGTTTTCCCGCATCACTATCCTGTCGCTGTCCTTAGGGAAGAGAAGCACGAAAGCAAGATGATAAAGGCACACGACGATAGCCGCGCTGAAGAACCACCTCAGCACGCTACCAACGATCTTCATATCCTCCTTTCTGTTTCTCATAGCTATCTCCTGCGCCTCCTCGCCGTCGTTCCTTTCTGTCTTGGGACGAGTTTCACCATGTTCCTATAGTCTGCAAGATGGATGTCCAAGTCCATGTAGTTCAGAGGGTTGACATAGTTGTTCCTATAGAGCACCTCATAGTGGAGGTGAGCTCCGGTACACTTTCCCGACTGACCCGAATATGCGATGTGGTCTCCCCTGTCGACATGCTGTCCCTCAGTGACCACGGCAGCGTTCAGATGGGCATACCTGGTCTTGTATCCGAAGCCATGGTCGAGCACGACCATAAGACCGTATCCGCGGGCGTCGGAAGTGACGCTCTCCACCACTCCGGCGCCGGTCGCATAGACGGGATTGCCCTTGTCAGTTGCGAGATCGATGCCGGTATGACGGGCAGCACCGCCCCAGACCGGATCCTCCCTGTAGCCGAAGGTACTGGTCAGCATGATATATGCGTCTGGATACATAGGCGGAATCGAAGGAACGCTGACACCCATGTCGCCGGCGCTCACCGCCAGCGCGAACACCTCGTCGAAGGACTTGCTCTGGATATATGCTTTCTTCGTCAGCCTGTCAAGACGTATCGCAGTGGTTTTCAAGAGGCTGGAGTCAGAGAGGTCGGCAAAAGGTTCATAGCGGTTCACGCCTCCGATTCCGGCGTCACGCACCTCCGACGGAATCTCGTTCATACCGAACACCGAGCGGTACACCTCATTGTCTCTCTGCTCGAGATGGTCGAGAACATCCTCGTATGTGTCCATCCTCCTGCCCATCAGCTCGACCTTCGCCGCCCAGGAGGAATTCCTTCTGCGAAGGAAGTAGCTCATAGGCTGTTCGAGTTCGAACACGACGTTGTAGAGCCAGAAGAAAAGTGCATACATAGCCACGGTGAGGACGAAGAATCCCACCCCGCGTACTATATATATGCGCTTTTTGGACTTTGACATCGCGCAAATATACAATATTTGTTGTAAATTTGCGGGTTATTACTGAAAATAAACCAAGATAACTATATGACATCCAAAGAAATCCGCCAGGCATTCCTGGACTATTTCGCATCAAAGGGACATGCCATCGTACCATCAGCGCCGATGGTAGTCAAGGGCGACCCTACCCTCATGTTCACAAATGCAGGCATGAACCAGTTCAAGGACATCTTCCTCGGCAACGCGAAGAAGAAGTGGGACAGGGCTGCCGATTCACAGAAATGTCTCCGCGTCAGCGGCAAGCATAATGACCTCGAGGAGGTAGGACACGACACCTACCACCACACCATGTTCGAGATGCTCGGAAACTGGAGCTTCGGTGACTATTTCAAGACCGAGGCCATCGACATGGCATGGGAACTCCTCACCGATGTGTTCAAGATCGACAAGAGCATACTCTACGCTACCATCTTTGAAGGTTCGCCTGAGGACGGCACCGAGCTCGACCTCGAGGCCAAGGAAGCATGGCTCAAGCACCTCCCCGAGGACCACATCGTCCTCGGAAACAAGCACGACAACTTCTGGGAGATGGGTGACACCGGTCCTTGCGGCCCTTGCTCTGAGATCCACATCGACATCCGCACCCCTGAAGAGAAGGCCAGCGGCGTGCTCGGCCGTGACCTCGTGAACCACGACGACCCGCACGTGATCGAGATCTGGAACATCGTCTTCATGCAGTACATGCGTATGGCAGACGGCCATCTCGAGAGCCTCCCTGCAAAGAACATCGATACCGGAATGGGCTTCGAGCGCCTCTGCGCAGTGCTCCAGGGCAAGAACAGCAACTACGACTCAGACGTGTTCACCGGCATGCTCGCGAAGATCGGTGAACTCTCGGGACACAGCTACGGTCAGGACAAGAAGTGCGACATCGCGATGCGCGTCATCGCCGACCATATCCGTACCATCAGCTTCTCTATCGCTGACGGACAGCTCCCTTCAAACGTGAAGGCAGGATATGTGATCCGCCGAATCCTCCGCCGTGCAGTCCGCTACGGCTACACCTTCCGCGGATTCAACGACCCATTCCTCTGCCGCGCCCGCAAGCAGCTCGAGGATGATATCGGCGAAGCATTT
>NZ_JBAEER010000032.1:0-21770 GCF_056207615.1 Candidatus Cryptobacteroides sp.
TTCATGTTGTCCTTGGCCCTAGTGACGAACCACGCATGCGCCTGATGGAAATGTGTGTAGAGCGTATCAAACTTGACATAGCCCTTATCCATGAGATAATAAGCGTTCGGCTCCACAGGAACCTCCTCAAGTATCTTGGAATCGTGAACCGTGGCCTCTGTAAGGCGGATGAATGTAGGAATGTAACCGTTCAGATCCATCAGAGTATGCATCTTAAACCCACCCTTGCCATGATGAAGAGTAGCCCAAGGACAGAGAGAAAGGCACAGCTCAATGGTGCTGCTATCGAAGGCGCAAACCATCTCGTCAAGGTCTATTCTCAACTTCTCGCCAGCATAAAGGTCCTTCGCTTTCTTTATCAGAACATAGCCAAAGTCCTGATATATACGCCAATCGCGCTTCTCGTTAGCTTCTGCAAGGGTGGATTTAGGCATTACCTTCAAACCAGACCGATACAGGTCTTGAGAGCAAAGGCGAAGCGTGGTCTCAATATCTCTCAAGCCGCTTCTATCAGTGAACTGAGCGAAGCTCATCACAAGGAACTGGTCCCTGCAATTGAACTTGATCGCATGCCGGTCGCCTTTGTAGCGATTGACACACTTGCTGAATTCATATTCGGTGAAGAGAGACATAATCTGCGCGAAGATTGTTTTTCCTTGATTCATGGCTTGCGAAAACAGGCGTCATTGCCTTATCGCAAACTTACGAGTTCTAATCGAAAAATAATTTTAGCCCTGTAACTAACTGAAACAAATAAAGTTAAACCCCATCGGAGATTTTTTCTCCGGACACTAATGAATCGTATTAGTTTAGTACATCAATCATTTCTGGTGCAAAAACCGGAATATTGAGTTTGGTTTTGATATTTAATCTTTCTGCATTTGAATCATCAATGAAGATAGCATTTGATGAATGTATAAAGTCTGCTTTATTTGCAGTAGGTTCAATATGAATAACCTCATCAAATAAATGATCTAAACGGAACTGTTTTAATTCTTCATGTAAATCCGTATGTTCATGTTTACTGAGTAGATAGATTTTTTTCTTCTCATTTATACATTTATACAGGAATTTGACCAACTCTACATTTATTGTTGTTTTGTCAAGAATCAGACAATCATCGTAATCACAGTAAACGGATTCAAACTTAATATCTGTCTTGTATTTACTTTCCAATGCTCTATCAAGAACTACATTGTAATCATTCTTAAATACCCCAACCTTGTAATCAAAAGCATCAAAAAGTGTCAGCAAAGCAAAGTTAACACCAACGGCACGTGACAGAAGGGACGAACCTCCCAAACGAGCAGCTATCTCAAGGAGAGTCAGTCGACCATCTTTGTTACGTTTTACTTGATAGAACCAAGCTCCTCGGAATCTGATAGCAGAATTAATCTTCTTCGCCAGTTCTTCAAACTCTCTTTGGTCTTCGGCAAAATAAGTGTTTACACTAATACCATTACTTACTCGATTACGTTTGCGTGCACCACTATAAAGCAGTTTTCCATCTTTGTCGGTAAAACAATCTACTGTGAATTCCTCACCTGGCAAGTATTCAACAATGAGCATGTTGTCCTTGCCTTTTAGATAAGCATTTACTTCTTCCTGCGTGTTTAATTTCTTTGTACCCTTAGCACTATAACCTACAATCGGTTTTGCAAATACTGGGAATTCAGCAGAGTCAATACTTGTAGGATTATAGACTTTCGGAATGTTTACAATGCCTTCAAGTTTTTCGTAAGTTAATTTTTTGGAAAGACAAATCTCAGTAGTTTCTGCTGTTGGTGCAATAACTTTGCAACCAAGTTCATCCTCGTGCATCTTTGTCATGGTGATAACTGTATCCATAGCAGGATATATTGCATCAATATTTCTATCCTTGACAATTTTTGCAAGTGTAGGAATGAAATCTTTATCATTTACATAAGGAATTCCGTCTATGTAATCCTCATATACATATTTCCCGTGGTCGTCAACCGAATTTGCTCCGATTAAATTGAAGTAAGTTGAATATTTAACTGAGCTATGAATATCTAATGCAATTTCAGACCCACAAGGAAATACTAATATGTTCTTTTTCTGTGGCATGTCTATCTCTTTTTGAAGAATGAAAGTGTACGTTCAATATCGTTTTCTGAGAGCTCATGATGCATCGGCAGACAGATTACGCTATCAGCCATCTTGTGTGCATTAGGCAGATTCTTTGGATCCGCAGATTCAAGTCCACGATAAGTAGAGAACACAGAAATGAGTGGATAGAAATAACGTCTGCCAAGAACATTGGCCTCTTTCATCTTGAAGTAGAGATCATCACGAGTCATACCGAATTCCTTGGCATCGATGAAGACAGGGAAATAACTGTAGTTATGTTTAACTCCTGGCATATCTTCGAAGAAGGTTACGCCCTCAACATCACTAAGAACCTCACGGTACTTAATGGCTACCTGCTGACGTGCAGCAATTGCTGCATCTACCAGACGGAGGTTGAGAAGTCCGTATGCCGCACGCATCTCATCTACCTTGGAGTTGATACCAGGTCCCACAACAGTAGTCTCGTTAGCAAATCCAAAGTTCTTAAGGAAGTCAATACGCTTCTTCACATCTTCGTTAGGCATGATCATAGCTCCACCTTCGATGGTATTATAGACCTTGGTGGCATGGAATGAAAGAGTGCTCATGTCACCCCAATTGAGGATTGATTCGGTCTCGACTTTCTGATCCTCACGCTTAACAGGTGCACAAGGCTCAAGAGCATTACGTGCTTCATCAAATGCACGCTTGTAGTCAGCTTCATTCTTTGGAATCTCAAGAGCAAATGCGTGAGCTGCATCATAGATGACCTTGAGACCGTAAGTGTCTGCTATCTCCTTTATTCTGCGTACATCACAAGGCTTTCCATAGCAATGTACAGGCATGATGGCGGTTGTCTTAGGAGTAATGGCCGCCTCTATCTTATTCGGATCGAGATTACCTGTTGCTGGATCTATATCTACAAATACAGGTTTGCAACCAGCCCACCAGATGGAATGTGTGGTAGCGACAAAGCTGTAAGGAGTTGTAATAACTTCTCCTGTGATACGCATTGCCTGAAGTGCAGTGAGGAGTGGCAGAGTACCGTTGGTGAAAAGACTGACCTGAGGCACACCAAGGTAATCCTTAAGTGCTGCTTCTAACTGCTTGTGGAAGGATCCATTGTTAGTGATCCATTTGGAATCCCAGATCTGCTTAAGCATCTCATGATATTCATCGAGATTAGGAAGTAACGGGCTAGTTACTGTTATAAGTTTATTTTCCATTATAAGTATTAAATTCCCTTATATTGTTCTTAAATAACTTAACAATTATAGTTTTAATTTCGATGTACTCTGCTGGCTTAAACAATTCACATACAACCAACAGAATCATTCCTCCGATTATCAACTGAAGAGGTAGTATAACATAGTGTGATAACGGAAGGAATTTAATAAAATACACTCCCAACGCAACAACTAACGCTATGGCGTATGATGATTTGATATCATTTAATTGAGCCCACGAGTTATAATTTAAATCTTTACCGGTATAGTAGGAATTTAAAAAATACGTGATAATGCCAGTAATGATTGTACCGCAGAGCATAGCTTTTATACTAACAAATATTCCCAGACAAATAGGACCGATTGAAATGATTTTTTTAATAATCTCAAGATAAAGGAAGATATCGCTTCTTCCCTGTACTTGAAGCATGTTTAGGTTAATAGCATGCAAAGGATATAATGACATTGAGATACATATCAGTGGTAAATACCTTGAAGCTTCTAGCCATTTATCCCCAATCAAACATATTATTAAGGGTTCTGACACAGCTGCAATTCCCAACATGCATATTGCAGTTACAAACATTGTCATCTTAATCACTTTCCTATAGGCAGAAACCATCCGTTCCTTGTCATCTTGAATACCAGCGAGAGCAGGATAGCTTACCCTTTGTACAATATTAGTCAGGTTCTCGGAGAAAATCCTGGCATATTCTCTTGCTCTTGTATACTGCCCCAAAGTAGAGGGGTTGTAGTATTTTCCAACAACAACTTGATATAGTTGGTTCCAAATATTGTTTAGGAGTCCCGATACAAGCATTTTCCAGCCAAACCCCCACATATACTTGAAACTCTCTCGTTTAAAGCATAGAGAAGGCCACCATCTGTTAAAAATCCATAGGAATAAAGTATATAAAGACTGTTGTAGTATTTTTTGTATAACAAGTGACCATACACCCAATCCCCAATAAGCACAAATTATTCCGACAATTCCGCTCGTGACAGAAGAAATCAGAGAAGCTTTGGTTTTAGTCTTGAAATCAATCCTCTTTGTGAGGATAGTGTATTGCGTGAGTGATAATGCGTTAATTATCAGGATCAATCCCATAACAGGGATGAGCGAAAGCAATTCATCTCTGCCAAAGAATCTTGCGATAAGAGGTGACGAGATTGAAAGAAGGCAGTATAGTACAATGCTGAATACCATGTTTGTATAAAACATAGTATTATAGTCATCGTTGTTAGCATCTTGTTTTCTTATGACTGCTGTAGAAAAACCACTGTCTACGACTCCTCCCAAGATTGTAACGAAAATCATCACAATACCTATCAGGCCGTACTCTTCAGGTGAGAGTAGACGAGCTAACGCCAAGCCAACAATGAATGACACTCCCTGGCCTAAAAAGGCATCAGCAGCACTCCATCCCGCACCTTTTATTGTCTTAGATTTTAAATCGTCAGCCATTCTGATTTAATATGCCTGTTTATCTCCTCCAAGTATCTGTTTTACCGTCTTGAATAGAATCTCAATATCGAGCATCATGCTCCAGTGCTCGAGGTACCAGATGTCATGCTCGACTCTGTCTGCCATCTCTTCGACCGTCTTGGTCTCTCCCCTACAGCCGCTTACCTGGGCCCAACCGGTGATTCCTGGGCGGACAAGGTGACGGACCATATAGTCGGAGATGAGTTCCGAGTATTTCTCTGTATGGTATTCCATATGGGGACGAGGACCGACTAGAGACATGTCTCCGAGGAATACGTTGATGAACTGAGGGAATTCATCGAGACTTGTCCTGCGGATGAAGTCTCCGAACTTGGTCTTGCGAGGGTCGTCAGCAGTGGCCTGCTTGGTGTCGGCATCGGCTGATACTCGCATCGAACGGAACTTGTAGCAATCGAAGGATTTTCCGTTGTATCCCGTCCTTTTCTGCTTAAAGAAGATAGGTCCAGGTGACGAGAGCTTGACTCCGAGACCAACGGTGACTAAGAGTAGTGGGAATACAGTAATGAGGAAAAGTCCTGAGACGACGAGATCGAATGCCCTCTTGATGATCTGATTCTGCACGAGAGCGAGAGGCTCATCGTGGAGCTTGAGGATGCTTCTGCCACCGAATTCGTCGTAAGTAAGACGCCTCTTTACGTATCCGTCCATGTTTGGCACGTAATAGAAGGTGATAAGCTGCTGTTCGCAAAGGTATACGAGTCGGTCTACAACTTTCTTCTCGCTTGGATCCTTTGGCGAGAGTGAGCAGTAGAGCTCGTCAGTGCAGCTTGGGTGCTCCTCAAGGTATCGGATTGCGTCTGTTGCTCCACCAAGATGCTTTATGCCCGATGGAATATTTTCCGGGAAGTCTGATGAGAAAGCTCCTATGACTCTGTAGCCCGAGTAGTCTTTTTCTCTCAGAACGTGATGCATGATATGCATGTTGTTCCTGTCGGCTCCGACGAAAATCATCGAGCTAGTATTTCTTCCCTTCCTTCTGAGTGCTCGAGTCACATAAGTTATGCAAAGATGCCAGGACGTGATCGATACTGTTGCTATTGCCCATTCGATAGTCATCAGCGATCGTGGGGCGACCTTGTAGATTACGACGAAGAGTAGGAAGAAAAGCAGGATAAATAGCGCTACCTGAAGTACAGCTCGAACTGCTACTCTAGATATTGGAATCTGTCTCCCGGCCAGCTTCAACTTGGTAATCGAGATTGTAGAACCGTATGCAATCAGGATCAGCACTGCTATTGCACCCCAGTTGTTGATCGCCAAGAATTCGTTGCCGTGGTAAAGCGTCTTACAGATCGAGAATGCTGCATAATAACTTAGACAGTGTATCACAAAGTCTCCGACAAAAGTCGGAACTTTGAAATAGAGCCTGTCTTTAGATTCTTGTCGTGTCATTGTCCGATAGTTACCTACCCTTATACATGTCCTCGTAATACTTCTCGTACTCTCCCGAGGTGATGTTGTCCATCCACTCCTCGTTCTCGAGATACCACTTCACAGTCTTCTCGATACCTTCCTCGAACTGGAGGGATGGTTCCCATCCGAGTTCTTTCTGGAGCTTGGTGGAGTCGATAGCGTATCGTGCGTCATGTCCGAGGCGGTCGGTGACGTAGGTGATGAGGTCGAGGTCGGCACCCTCTGGACGGCCGAGAAGGCGGTCGACGGTCGCAATGACTGTCTTGATGATGTCGATGTTCTTCCACTCGTTGAAGCCTCCGATGTTGTAGGTCTCTGCGATGGTTCCGTTGTGGAAGATGGTGTCGATAGCTCTTGCATGATCAACTACATAGAGCCAGTCGCGTACGTTCTCGCCCTTTCCGTAGACTGGGAGCGGTTTGCGGTGGCGTATGTTGTTGATGAAGAGCGGGATCAACTTCTCCGGGAACTGGTAAGGGCCGTAGTTGTTCGAACAGTTGGTCACGATGGTAGGCATTCCGTATGTGTCATGGAATGCGCGTACGAAGTGGTCTGAGCTGGCCTTAGATGCTGAGTATGGAGAGTGTGGGTTGTACTTGGTGGTCTCGTAGAAGAAGTCTTTGCCGTATGCGAGATGGTGTTCGCCTGAGCTTGCGTTGGTGGTGAAAGGAGGCTCGATTCCCTCTGGGTTGGTCATCTCGAGTGCGCCATAGACCTCATCGGTAGAGATGTGGTAGAAGCGTTTGCCCTCGTACTTCTCTGGGAGGGATTCCCAGTAGAGCTTTGCTGCCTGGAGGAGGCTGAGGGTTCCCATCACGTTGGTCTTGGCGAAGGTGAATGGGTCCTTGATCGAGCGGTCAACATGAGACTCTGCTGCGAGGTGGATGATTCCGTCTATCTGCTCGTCTTGCATGAGTTTGTAGAATGCGTCGAAGTCGCAGATATCCATCCTGACGAACTTGTAGTTAGGCTTGTCCTCGATGTCCTTGAGGTTGGCGAGGTTGCCGGCATAGGTGAGTTTGTCAAGATTGATGATCTTGTACTCGGGGTATTTGTTGACGAAGAGTCGTACTACGTGACTTCCGATGAAACCGGCTCCTCCGGTGATTACTATATTCTTCATTGTCTTAATCGAGATTTGCTTTTCCTGTTTCCTTCACTTCGTTGATGACCTTGAGGAGGTACTGGCCGTACTGGTTCTTGATCATCGGCTTCGCGAGCTCGCGCATCTTCTCCTCGCTGATCCATCCCTGGCGATATGCGATACCCTCGAGGCATGCTATCTTGAGTCCCTGACGCTTCTCGAGCACTTCCACGTAGGTTGATGCCTCAGAGAGACTGTCGTGGGTTCCTGTATCGAGCCACGCGAATCCCCTGCCGAGGGTCTGGACCTTGAGCTCTCCGTCCTCGAGGAAACGCTGGTTGACTGTGGTGATCTCGTATTCTCCGCGGGCTGATGGCTTGATGTTCTTTGCGACTTCTACGACCTTGTTAGGGTAAAAGTAGAGACCGACGACAGCATAGTTGCTCTTAGGGTCTTCTGGCTTCTCTTCGATAGAGAGGCAGTTGCCTTCCTTGTCGAATTCTGCGACTCCGTATCGTTCTGGGTCGCTTACCCAGTAGCCGAATACGGTTGCCTTCTTGTCTTCCTCGGCTGTACGGACGGCTTCTTTGAGCATCTTGGTGAAGCCCGCTCCCTGGAAGATATTGTCGCCGAGTACGAGGCAGGCAGAGTCGTTTCCGATGAAGTCTGCTCCGATTGTGAAGGCCTGTGCGAGTCCGTCTGGAGATGGCTGCTCGGCATATTCGAAATGTACTCCGTAGTCGCTTCCGTCTCCGAGAAGGCGCTTGAAACCCGGGAGGTCGAATGGGGTCGAGATGATCAGGATATCACGTATTCCTGCGAGCATGAGCACGCTGATCGGATAGTATACCATCGGCTTGTCGTAGATTGGCATGAGCTGCTTGCTGATGGCTTTGGTGATCGGATAAAGCCTTGTGCCGGATCCTCCGGCGAGTACGATTCCTTTCATGATATGTGGTTTTTTAGTTATTCTTGAGGTTGGTAATGCATTTCTTCAGGCTCTCTGTCCAGTACGGAATCTGGATGCCGAAAGTGGTCTTTATCTTGGTCTTGTCAAGTACTGAGTAGCTCGGACGGGTCACCGGGCTCGGGAACTCGTTGCTGTGGCAAGGCTGGATGTCACACTCTGTCTGACCAGAGTATTCAGCTATCATCTTCGTGAAGTCATACCAGCTGCATACTCCTTCGTTACTGTAGTGGTAGATGCCTTCTACAGGTGACTTCAGTGCTGCAACGATGGCAGTGGCAAGGTCCCATGCGTAGGTTGGCGTTCCGGCCTGATCGAAGACGACCTTGAGCTGCGGCTTGGTCGCTGTGAGGTTGAGCATGGTTTTGCAGAAGTTCTTTCCGAACTCGGAGTAGAGCCATGCAGTACGGATGATGATGTGCTTGCAACCGGTAGCGATGATCTTCTCCTCTCCGAGGAGTTTTGTTGCACCGTACACTCCTGTCGGAGTTCCCTTCTGGTCTTCCTTGCATGGAGTGTTGTAAGGTTCCTTGCCGAAAACGTAGTCGGTAGATATCTGCACGAGCCACCCCCCGACTTCCTTCATCGCCTTTGCAAGGTTCTCAGGTGCGGTTGCATTGAGCTTCTCGACGAGCGCATATTTCTCCGGATCTTCTGCTCCGTCGACGTTGGTCCATGCGGCGCAATTGACAATTGCATCAACCTTGTTGTCTGCAACCATCTGACGTATTGCTTCAAGGTCAGTGATGTCGAGGTACGTCGTCTCGAGTCCCTCCACCTGATTGACATCGGTGAATATGTATCTATCTGCTGAGCCCTTGCTGATGATTCTCATCTCGTTTCCGAGCTGGCCGTTGGCTCCTGTGACAAGTATGTTCATGGGTCTATTTTCTGAATTCAGGGTAAAGGTCTACGTTGATGTCGAACGGACTGTCGAAGTCCATGAGGAGGGCGTGCTTGGTGTCCTTCTCGGAGAGGATGGCTTCTTCGGTAGGAATCTGCCAGTCAATCCCGAGGCTGTCGTCAAGGATGCTGATTCCTCCGTCAGCCTGGGGTGCGTAGAAGTTGTCGCACTTGTACTGGAAGACTGCTGTCTCGCTGAGCACAGAGAATCCGTGGGCAAAGCCGCGAGGCACGAAAAACTGTCTATGGTTGTCTTCGCTGAGTTCCACGGCAATGTGCTGTCCGTAGGTGGGGCTGCCCTTGCGTATGTCTACCGCAACGTCGAGGACTCTTCCCTTGACGCATCTCACGAGCTTGCTTTGGGTGAAGGGAGGTGCCTGGAAATGGAGCCCGCGCATCACTCCGTAGCTTGACATCGACTCGTTGTCCTGGACGAAGTTGATCGGGCCTATCTTCTCTTCGAATTCTCTCTGGGAGAAGCTTTCGAAGAAGTAGCCTCTGGCGTCCTTGAAGACTCGTGGCTCAATGATGTAGACTCCTTCGATTGCTGTCTTGATTACTTCCATATCTTGGGTTCGTTATTTGTCGAGGATTTCGTACTTGGAGACTTTGCTCTTGAATTCGGGTACGATTTCTTTCATTATCTTGACGATTGCCATGTCGTCGTAGCTGTAGCTGGCTTCGAGGAGTCGCTCTTCGTTGGTCTTGGCAGTTTCGTAGTCGTATTCTCGCACTGCTGCAACCATGATCTTCGGGTGGGCGGTCGGCTTGGTCTGCTCAGCGTCGGCGAGGACTTCTTCGTAGAGTTTCTCTCCGTCTCGAAGCCCGGTGAACTTGATCTCGATGTTCTTGGCTCCGGAGAGCTTGATCATCCTCTTTGCGAGGTCTACGATCTTGACCGGCTTGCCCATGTCGAAGACGTAGATTTCTCCGCCCTTGCCCTTGGTCCCGGCTTCGAGGACGAGTTTGCAAGCTTCTGGGATCAGCATGAAGTAGCGGATGATTTCCGGATGGGTGACGGTGATAGGGCCTCCCGTCGCGATCTGTTCCTTGAAGATCGGTATCACGGAGCCGTTGCTGCCGAGGACGTTTCCGAAGCGTGTGGTGACGAATTGGGTGATGCCTTCGATCTTGCCGGAGACGATTGCCTGATTGAGGGACTGGCAGTAGATTTCGCAGATTCGCTTCGAGCAGCCCATCACGTTGGTCGGGTTGACTGCCTTGTCGGTCGAGATCATCACGAATTTCTTGGTTCCGTATTTGACGGCAAGGTCTGCGATGACGCGGGTGCCGTAGATGTTGTTCTGGACGGCTTCAGCCGGGTTGTCTTCCATCATCGGGACGTGCTTGTAGGCTGCGGCATGGAAGACGAAGTCTGGGGTGTGAGCCTTGAAGATGGCTTCCATTCGGTCTTGCTTCGCGATGCTGGTGACGATGGTTTCGCAACTGATCTCGGGGTGGTTCCTGCTCATCAGGAGTCGGATGTCGTGCATCGGGGTTTCGGCCTGGTCGATGAGGACCATCTCGGCTGGATGGAATTTGGCGACCTGTCGTACCATTTCGCTTCCGATCGATCCGGCGGCTCCGGTGATGAGTATCTTCTTGCCTCGGAGGTGGGTGGCGATGGTGTCGAGGTCGACCTTGATCTGGTTCCTAGGAAGGAGGTCTTCGACGTCGACTTCCTTGAGGCTGGTCGACTGAAGTTCGGTATTGCCGTCCCATTCTTCGAGCTGCGGAATCATCAGGATCTTGACTCCTGCGTCGAGGAGCTGGTTGATGAGTTCTTCTCTCTCACGGAAGCGTTCTGCCTGGAGCGGGGATACGACGATCGCCTTGATCTTGAGCATCTTGACGTATCCGATCAGGTCGTCGTTGTCGGAGTATACCTTCTCTCCCATGATCTTATGGGATGTGAGTTCAGGGTTAGGGTCGATGAATCCGCGGACGACATATGTTGCGGGATTGGAGTCTCTGATGCTTCGTGCGAGTCCGACTCCTCCGCTCTGGACTCCGTAGATCATGACTGGGGTTGCATCTTCTTTCCTCTTGAGGAGGTCGTAGAGCATCTTGATGATTATCCTCACGAGCCACATCAGGACGGTCGAGATGACCATCATCACTCCGACGAGTTTCCACCCGAAGGAGATTAGTGGGGACCAGTTGAACGCTTCGTTGAAGTAGCCACCTATCCTGACGAGAAGACTGCCGATGAAGACGGCAAGTGCTACCCTGCCGAGGTCGGTGAAGGATGAGTAGCGGACGATTCCCGAGTAGGTGGAGAGGCACCTGAAAGGAATCATGTAGAGGAGAAGTGCGCCAAGCAGGCTGAGGAGCAGACGCCAGAAGTCGTGGGCGAAAGTGTCTCCTCCCATGAAGATGTAGTAGGCAACGAATCCGGAGAATACGATGATTATGCTGTCAAGCGCAAGTACGCACCAGTATGGCAATGCGTTCTTGGAGAAGTACCAGGAAGTTAATTTTTTCAACAGGTTTCTCATGGTCGTCAATTAGTTTGCGGGTGTCGGAGGCTAGTCTCTTCTGAAAAGGTCTCGGGTGTAGACTTTGGCCTGCACATCGTCGAGGCAGGAGTCGTAGCGGTTTGCAATTATTGCGGCACTAAGCTTCTTGAACTCCTCGAGGTCGTTGACGACCTTGCTGCCGAAGAAGGTGGCGCCGTTCTCGAGGGTAGGCTCGTAGATGATCACGCTGGCTCCCTTCGCTTTGATGCGCTTCATCACGCCCTGAATGCTGCTCTGACGGAAGTTGTCGGAGTTGGATTTCATCGTGAGGCGGTAGACTCCGATGGTGACTTCCTTCTCGTGGGTCTGGTCGTATCCGTTCTGGGAGCTGTAGTTGTAGTAGCCGGCTTTGTTGAGTACCTGGTCTGCGATGAAGTCCTTGCGGGTGCGGTTGGATTCGACGATCGCTGTCATCATCTGCTGAGGAACGTGCTCGTAGTTGGCGAGGAGCTGCTTGGTGTCCTTAGGGAGACAGTATCCGCCGTAGCCGAAGGATGGGTTGTTGTAGTGGGTGCCGATTCGTGGGTCGAGGCCGATGCCGTCGATGATGGCCTTGGAGTCGAGTCCCTTGACTTCGGCATAGGTGTCGAGCTCGTTGAAGTAGCTGACGCGAAGGGCAAGGTAGGTGTTGGCGAAGAGCTTGACGGCTTCTGCTTCTTTCATCCCCATGAAGAGGGTCGGGATGTCTTCCTTGATTGCGCCTTCCTGGAGAAGGGCGGCAAAGGTGCGGGCAGATTCCTCGAGGTGGTTGCCTGCTATAGCTCTGATTGCGACGTTCTCTTCGTCGTTGGCGTTCTCACCGGTGATCATCTTCGGGTAGCCTACGATGATTCGGCTCGGGTAGAGGTTGTCGTAGAGGGCTTTGCTCTCGCGGAGGAATTCAGGAGAGAAGAGGAGGCGGAACTTCGAGGTGCAGTCCTTGCCTTCTGCCATGAACTTGCGGTAGTACTTGACGTAGAGGCTTCGGGTGTAGCCCACAGGAATGGTGGACTTGATGACCATCACTGCATCTGGGTTGACCTTGAGGACGAGGTCGATGACTTCCTCGACGTGGGTCGTGTCGAAGTAGTTCTTGACCGGGTCATAGTTGGTAGGGGCTGCAATTACGACGAAATCAGCATCCCTATAGGCTGCTTCTCCGTCGAGCGTGGCTACGAGATCGAGCTGCCTCTCGGCGAAGTATTTCTCGATGTATTCGTCCTGGATGGGGCTGATGCGCTTGTTGATCTTCTCGACTTTCTCTGGTACGACATCCACCGCAACGACATGGTGGTGTTGCGAGAGAAGAGTCGCGATGCTTAGGCCTACATAGCCTGTTCCTGCTACTGCAATTTTCATTCGGAGGGTCTTAAGGTCGGGTCAGGATAATGACTGAGCCTTTCGCCTATGTGCGGTGGGTCATGTGCGTAGCGTACGCACCCGCGGAGTAGACGAAAAATGTCCTCGGGCGGAGCATACTTTGCGCTCTCGTATCCGAAGCCACTACAAAAGTCTATTCGTCTTCTTTCCTCTGAAGAACTAGGCTGCCGCCTGACCCAAATCAACAGCTCTTAGACATACTTGACAAAAATACCGACATTTTGCGATAATACAAAGTATTATTGCTTGAATTTATAAATGGGGGGGGGTAAAAATTGCTGTTTTTAAAGAAAAAACCGTAGCTCCAGTGCGTTTTTAGGAACTACGGTCGTTTTTATGTTTTTTCCGAGTCTTTGATGATTTTTCGCCCTCGGTAAAAAATCTTTGTTGCTAGGTCTTCTGAGCCGAGCTTGTAGATTAGTCGTCAAATCCTACTGCCGCAAGCTCGATGTCGAAGATGATCATCTCGCCCGGACCGATGTCGGAACCTGCTCCGCGGTCACCGTATGCAAGCTCTGACGGAATCCAGAGTGTCATCTTACCGCCTTCTCCGATGAGCTGGAGTCCTTCCTTCCAACCTTCGATAACGCGACCGAGATTGAGACTTATCGGTGTATCTGTGCTGTCGAATACCTTGCCTGCGAGAGTCTTGCCGGTGTACGCCACCATCACGTTGCTGATGTCGCTTGGCTTGACATCATTACCCTTCTCGATTATCCTGTACTGGAGTCCGGACTCGGTCTCGACTACTCCCTTTTCCTTCTTGTTCTTCGCGAGGAATTCAGCTGCTGCTGCCTTGTTGCCTGAGACGACGATTTCCATCTGCTTGCTGATCGCATTGTCGAAGACTTCGTTCATGTAGCTTGGCGCAATCTCGAACTGATCCTCATAGCTTGGGTCGCTAGGGTCGACGCTAGTGCTGAGCACGTCCTTCATCGCCTTCTGCATCCTGTCGAAGTCCACGACGTCAGGGAACTTGTTGGCCTTGATGAAATAGCCGAAGTTGAAGCCGAGGAGGTAGCTCAGGGAGTCCACCTGTCCAGGGGTGAATTCGGGTACCTTTACCTGTGCATTTGCGCTAGCTCCGAAGAGGAGAAAGAGTCCCGATACGAGTATTGCTAATCTTTTCATTTTCGCTTTTATATATATTCTTATCTAATCTTATTCTTTAAACTTTTCTGAAAGTTATTTAAGGCAGCCTCGTGCCGTCAAGACTACTGCATCTTCAGCCACTGTGCGAGGTCTGACATCCACTGCTCGCGGAAGACGAACTCCTTGTTGTCGCACCATCCGTGTCCTCCGACTGGATAGATATGGAGGGTTGCAGAAACGCCATGGGCATGGAGGGCGTTGTAGTACTCGATGCTGTTCCTAACCGGCACGACATTGTCGTCGGAGTTACCCATGATAAAGGCTGGTGGGGTCTGTTCGTTCACGGCTTTTTCGTTGCTGAATGCATCGATGTCTTCCTTGCTTGCGTTCGGGCCGAGGAGATTGCGTCCTGAGCCTCCGTGGGTGAAGCTTGGGTCGAGGGTCACGACAGGATAGAAGAGGATGGTGAAGTCCGGACGGTTGATCTCGTTCGTCCAGTGGGTGCTTGCCAGTCCTGCGAGGTGACCGCCAGCTGAGCAACCTGCGATTCCGAGCTTCTCGAATCCGAACTCGCCTGCCCTGGTTCGAAGTATCCTCATCGCTTCCTGCACGTCGTCGAGAGGTACTTCCTTGTGACCGTTAGGAAGACGGTATTTTAGGCATGCGTACACATAGCCCTGGTCGGTGTACCAGCGTGCGTTCACGAAGCCTTCGGTCCCGTACCATACGTCCGAGTATCCGCCACCCGCACACATGAGTATTGCCTTGCCGTTGCACTTCTCCGGGAGGAAGATGTAGAGCTCTGGTTCGGTGACGTTCGAGACATGGGTGCCGTAGGAGATCTCAGGTCCGGTGAGGCCGTTCGAAGTCGGTGGTACGATGAGGGTCGAACCGTTAGGTCCGGTCTCTGCCCAGAGCTTGTATGTGAGGTCCGGTTTCGGTACGGTCTCGAAGTATTTCTCTGCCATTTCCTTCAGCTGCTCAGGGGTTGGTCTCTGGCGCTGAGGACGGTTCTGAGGTGCTTGTCCTCCCTGCTGCGGCTGAGCATAGATTGCAGCTGCGAGGAAGAGCGTAAGTGCTGATACAAGAATTCGTTTCATATAGTTTAAGTGCTTGGTTTTCTGTGGTTTAATAATTATTGATTTATATCTTTCTATAAAAATATATGCTTCCCCGCCCTACTCCATCGCTTCTGTCGGGAATCGGTACTGCCCTTTCCCGAGGGTTGCTTTTCCGAAGTTGATTGCATTCTTCGGGCAGGCATGATAGCATGCTTCGCAGGTCGTACAATTACCGTTCCAGTGTGGTCGCATCTTTGGCTCACGAGGTGCTCCGTCTCGTATTCCGTCACCCTCTTCCATCTTGTCGGCACCTATGAGTTCGAGCATCGTGATGTTGCCCAAAGGGCATACGGATGCACAGGTTCCGCAACCTACACACTCTGGTCCGAGGACCCATTTCTTGTCGGTGACGAGGGCGCGATAGAAGTACGGTTTGGTGATATAGGTCTTAAAGAAGGGCTTGTCTCCGACTATCATTTCGGATACCTTCTGATGCCTCTTGAGTTCGTGGATTATCTGCGGGAGTCGTATGTTTGCTGCCCTTACTTTCTTGACTGCTCCTTCCGGTGTGTCGAGCTTCATTCCGGCCATGTTGACGTAGGTCTCTGGCATGATCACTGAGAATGCGGCATCGAGTCCGAGTCCGACCTTTGCGAGGTCCTTGCGGAATTCGCGTTCGGTATATCCTACATTGTCGCCACAGGTGCAGACGAGCCATGTGTAGAGAGAGCCTTCGGGAAGTTCTCCTGCAGGCTTGCCGCCTACCTTGACGATGAGTTTTCTGACGAATTCGGACACGAGTTTCGGAGGTGCCCAACAGTAGACTGGCCACACGAATCCGAGTGACTCCCCTTCCGCGAGCTGGTATTCGTACTGGCCTTCTCGGGCGGCTTCGGGGATGAAGATGAGCTTGTCTCCAGTGGATGCTGCTATCTTCTCTGCTATGTATCGGCTGTTTCCGCAGCCGGAATAATAAAAAATCATGGAACAAATGTAGTCATTTATTCCATGATTCTTATAAAACGATTTGGGCTATTGTGCCCGAATTGTCTACTAGATTACTCGAAGTCGATCATGAGACCGAGGCGAGCGTATGCTCCGTGGCTACCGGTAGCGATGTCGTTCATCTTGAAGAAGCCCTTGTAACCGACGTTACCGAGGATAGAGAAGTGATCGCCGAGGCGGATTGCAAGACCTGGGAGGACTGAAACTACTGCGTTGCGTGGCATAGCATCCTGGGTGTTGCGGCCCTGTACGGTAAAGAGTGAGCAACCTGCGTTGATGTCGATGAGCGGAGTCACGATGCTGTTGGTAGGGATGGTGAGACCGAAGTTCACTGAAAGTGGGAAGAAGATGAGTGGATTGGAACCACCCTTGAGCTGGCTGTGTACTGAAGCCTCAGTAGAAGCCTGGAGACCTACGAATACATAGTCATTGATCTGGTAACCTGCAACAACGTCGAGAGCTGCTGCGTTATCCTTAACGCCACCCTTCATTGCGTTGAACTCGTAACCACCGAAAACCTTGACTTTCCAACCCTGCTCAACCTGTGCTGAAGCAGAGGTAAACGCTGCAATCATGAGTGCAGCAAGCACAACAAACTTTTTCATATTCTAATAAAAATCTTAAATTCTTTAAAAAGAGGGGCAAAAGTAATTATTTAATACAATATATCAAAATATAATCTATTCGTAGTCAGGTATTATGATCTCATACTTCTTGTGGGAGGAGTTGTTGAGCTTGTCCTCGCGAAGCCAGAGGTTCTCCTGCTTGAGCTCGTAGTAGCGTACACCGTGCTTGTCTGCAAAGTCGATGAGGTTAGGGATCTCGTTGGTGACGGTTACGACCTCTCTCGGCGGATTCCTCTTGTATCTCTGGTTCGCAGGCACATCGAATCCGAAGGCGAGAGGGTTCTCAAACATCATCTTCGCTGCCATCACTCGGAACATGTACCTCGATGTCTCCTCCACGAGCCAGAGGTCGGTCGCGCGTTTCTGGTGCTGAGCCTCGAGCCTGCGGCTGATACCCGCCTGTCCGGCATTGTAGGATGCTGCAACGGTGAGCCAGTCCCCATATTTCGCGTATGCGGTCTTGAGGTATTTGCATGCTGCCCTGGTCGCTTTCTCGACATGGTACCTCTCATCGACGTTCGCGTTCACTTCGAGTCCGAGTTCCTTTGCGGTTGCGGACATGAGCTGCCAGAGTCCTGCTGCTCCGGCTGAGGAGCGCGCGCTCGGGCTGAGGTTGCTCTCGATTACCATTATATATTTAAGGTCGTCCGGAAGTCCGTTCTCCTTGAGTATGGGTTCGACGATGGGGAAATAGATTCCTGCTCGCTTGAGCATCAGGATCGAGGTGGAGTGCATGTAGGTGAATGCGATGATCTCTCGGTCCATCCTTTCGTACATGTCGGTTCGGGTGAAGTCTACGCTCTGTCCTGCGAAGGTGTAGTGCATAGGCACCGGCATCGAGCTCTGGCCCTTGATCTGGGCGCCTGCGATGGTCGAAATTGCGAGCATCACCGTCGCGAGCGCTATTGCGAACTTGTTGTTTCTCATAATATGCAAATTTACGGACTTTTTGTACATTTGCGGCCATGAAAAAGAAAATCTTCAAGGAGAATTCGGGCTACAAGGCTCTCTTCCTCTCGATACTCCTCTCTGCCATAGGATTCGGCCTGTACAAGGGCATAATGGACAATTATCTTGCCGAAGTGGTCGGGATGGGCGAGATGGACCGCGGTATCACGGAATTTTTCCGCGTGCTTCCGGGGCTCGCGCTGATCGGCATCCTGGCGCTCTTCTATCGCTTCTCGGCGGAGAAGATGTACAAGATGGGAGTGGTGATCATGTTCATCGGAATGACGATGCAGGCGCTCGTGTCCCCTACCCGCATGCTGGTGATTGCTGCCATCTTCCTGTACTCGACCGGCGAGCACATCCAGCTCGGTATGAGGAACACGCTTTCGCTGGAGTATTCGAACGAGGGCCATGGCGGTCGTGCGCTCGGCTTCCAGAATTCCATCTACCAGATCGGCAATCTCGCGGGTTACGTTGCCGTTATCGTTGCGTTCATGCTGATTTCGGGCGTGAGCCTCTTCAAACCGGTGTTCATGGTGTCGGCCGTCTTCATGTTCCTTGCGATGGTGTGCGGACTGCTTCTGAAGGGCAGCAGCGAGACGGACAAGTCGAAGAGCAGATTCTATTTCCGCAAGAAGTTCACGAAGTACTACATGCTCGAGGTGTTCTATGGCGCCCGCAAGCAGGTGTTCTTCACCTTCGGTCCCTATGTGCTGATTCTTTTCTATGGCGCGGATACGGCTGTGATCAGCCTGCTCTTCGCGGTTTCTGCGATTGCCGGTTTCATTTTCGCGCCTCTCGTGGGTAAGATCATCGATCGCGTTGGCTACAAGCCTGTGATGATTGCCGACACCCTGATCCTCATCATCGTCTGCTTCTTCTACGGTTTCGCGCACCACATCTTCCCTATGCACGTCGCGTTCGTCGTTTGTTGCGTGAATTACGTGCTGGATTCGGTGATTTCGCTCGCTTCGATGGCTTCGAACGTCTATGTGCAGGACATTTCGGACAGCAAGGAGGAGATGCGCGCGACCATCAGCACCGGCATTTCGGTGAACCATCTCATCACCGTCCTCATCGCTCTGATGGGCGGATGGATATGGAAGGCGCTCGGTATCGAGACCCTCTTCATGGTTTCTGCTTTCCTCGGCCTGCTGAACAGCCTCTACGCCGCTACTATCAAAGTCCCTTCTCACCCCTCCCCTCGTCCTTAGAGCCTCACCTCGCTCCTCCCAACCTCCCAGCGCCTCTCCCTCTCGATCGTAACTGCCTGACGCTCAGCCATATCCCATACGGACGGCTCCCCCGCCCGAGGGAGCCGTCCGCACAGCAAAGCGCTGATACTCAGCAGGTTACGTTCGCGAGCAATTTCGCAGCATCAGCGCTCCACGATCCCACGCACGGCATTGAGGACCGGATCGACGCTCACCTCGCTGCCGACCGCACCCTGCATCCATGCCTTCGGAGTGAGTCGTCCCTGGACGTAGATGCGCTCAAGCTCGGTGGCGAACTCCTTGCTGTTCTTGCAGTTAGCAAGGTGCTCCTCAAGTTGATAGTGAATCAGGTGGCCGATCGGGTAGCTTGGGAGGTACATCGGTGCATTGACCATGTGCGAATAGACTCCGAGAAGGATGGCGTCATGCTCGCCCACCACCGGCTCATAGTATTTGTTCCACACGTCCTTCGCAATCTCGAGCACCGCATCGCGAAGCTCCTCCGCGGTCGCGTCCTTGTGCTCGTAGAGCCATCTCCATGTGTACATGTCCACAAGGCTCACGCCCATGATCTCATACATTCCCCAGAAGATGTCAAGGGTGCTGTTCGCGTCGAGCTCCTGCTTGCCGTAGCCGAGGAGCTGGAGGTCGCGTGCCTGGAAGATGAATGCCATGGCCTCGGTGAAGCCGGTTGCAGGCACGCCATAGAGCATGTAGTGGTCGATCTTATAGAGGTCAAGGACCATCTCTACGTTGTGGCCAAATTCATGGACAGCAATGTTATAGCCCTTGTAATCCATACCATCACTTCCGATGCGGGTACGAAGTCGTGCGGGCTCCCAACGGCCGGTGCAGTTCCAAGCATGTCCTGATCCGCGGGCCGGCTCGACGACTATCCTGTCGGCAATGTACTGGGAGTTCTTCGGGTCGAATCCAATGTTCATGAGCTGGCGAGGCATGTCCTTCTGGAATGCGTCGGCATTCGGATAGAGCTTGCGGGTCTGGGCGGTGAGCTTGTCCTCCGGCATTGTCGAGCGGCTCTTGAATCCGTCGTACCAGATGTCATATGGCCTGAGTTCGCGTCCGAGGCGCTCCTTGATGATGCTTGCTACGGCCTTGATTTCGTCGGAAGAGATGAGGCGGATGAACATCTGCTCGAGTTCCTTGTCTGACATCTCGAGTTCGCCCTCGAAGTGCCTGCGGATGGCGTTCGGCATGGTCGGGCAGTATTGGTCCACGGTGAGCATGGTCTTGAACTGGTCGATGATGTGCTGGTAGCGCGCTGCTCCCTCTGCCGGAAGGTCCACTTCCTTGCCGTCCTTGTAGGTCTTGTTGCTCTCCGGCGCCCAGTCGTACTCAGGGTTGTTCACCACCGCCGCCGGGATCTGCTGGCTGACGATTCTCTCCATCACCTTATAGATCATCTCCTGCTTCTCGCTGGCGTTCGGCACGTCCGCATAGTTGGACTTGATTTCGTCGCGAAGGTTCCAGTGCGAGAGTAGGCACATATCCTCCGGGAAGAGCTTGCGTCCGTCCTCGGTGAGGAGGTGGCCCATCATGATGTTGTAGTCTGCAATGTAGTTCTCCGCATCGGCATAGGCCTCGGAAGAGAGTGCGTTGACTTCTGCCGGCACCCTTTGGGTGAAGTTGTCACCCATTCGTGCGTAAGCCCATTCGAGCCTGCTCCAGTTCTTTCCGAGTTCGTCCTTCTCTGCGAGAGAGAAGTTAGGGAAGTTGAGTATCGACATGAAGGCGAGCTTGTTCGCGAACATGTCGTCCGAGAAATGGGCCATCGGGCTGTAGCCGCTGAGAATATAGTCGACCTCGGTAGGTTCGATGCCGACGAGGGTGGTAGGGCGACCGAGCTCGATCGAGGTCTGGTTCGCTGTCCAGCTGAAGACTTCGAGCGCACGCGAGAGGCTGTTCAGGAGCTGCTCCTTTTCCGCTGGCGTACCCTTGAAGTTCTCCTTCATATATTCCGAGAATTCAGTCTCTGTTCCATCACTTTCCCTCCAGAGCGCAGCCGCCTGTGAGACTCCCCTCTCAATCAGGCTTGCATCCGCATTCGGATAGCTCTTGCTGATCTCCTGCACGGTCTTCGAGACAGTCGCCTCGGTGATGTTGCTGACATTGGTTGCCATATTAGATTTGGCGTCAGTGATCTTGCCGCTCTGAGAACATGCTGACACGACGAAAGCCGCTACGGCCAACACGATCGGAATTATTCTGAATCTTTTCATATATGCTCGTAATCAATCCAGGGCAAATTTACTAAATATGTCTTTTAGACAAAATGAATCAGACATTAAATTGTTCATTCTTCTAATAGCAGATGTATCAAGTATTTAGGCAGATAATCTAGACAACTGATACAGCTATCGACACACAGATTATCCAAAAATATACGCCTGGCTGCATTTTCTCGCAGAAATAAGTGATTCTCGTGGAAAGCATTAAAGTATGCTTTAGATATCTATTTATAAATATGTTATAATATTTTTATTCAACTATCTATATAGATTAAATGAGTTTTTAGCAAATTTAATGATTGATTTCTGGGAAGCCTTTATACAGATCAATCCATATCAAAATAAAGCCAAAATCATATAGTAATATTTGATAGTAATTCTGCCCGTCAGGAGGGGTCAAAACTTAGATTACGAATCAAACAATTTTGTTAAACTACAAAACTATTTAGTTTTACAATTTAATAATGAGAAAATTAGAAAATTGAGTTATTAACACCCATCAGGAGCAATTTCTATCAAATATTACC
>NZ_JBAEER010000033.1:0-17279 GCF_056207615.1 Candidatus Cryptobacteroides sp.
CTCGATGAAGGCGCGTTCGTTCTCCGTCCCGATGGCGGCATCCCAACCCTCGAACCAGGTAGCAAGCTGCGGAGTATGCTCCTTGATTTCCTGTGCGATCTCGGTGGCCTTCCACACGATGAGACCGGAGTTCCAGAGGAATTCTCCGCTGTCCACGAACACCTTAGCGAGCTCAAGGTTCGGTTTCTCGGTGAAGGTCTTGACCGGAAGCGGCTCTCCCTTCTTGTATGCATTCCTGCCGCCGACAGCCTGGATGTAACCGAAGTTGGTATCCGGACGGGTCGGTACGACTCCGAGGGTCATGATCACGCCGTCACTGGCTGCGACGAAGTCCATCGCGCTGAGTATGCTGGAACGGAACTCCGCATCGCCGAATATGATATGGTCACATGGAGTGACCACCACCGTGGCGTCGGGATTCCTCTTCAGGATGGTATAGGCAGCATAGGCAGTGGCCGGTGCGGTATTTCTCGCATAAGGCTCAAGGAGGACGTTCTCGTCGGGCACCTCAGGAAGAAGGTCCTTCACGAGACTCTGGTAGCGCGAGGCCGTGACGATGAGGATGTTCTCTGGCGGAACTATCGTGCAGAAACGCTCATAGGTCAGCTCCAGAAAGGTCTTCCCCGTCCCTGAAACCTCGAGGAACTGCTTAGGGAAGGACACCTTGCTGATCGGCCACATCCTGGATCCGGCACCGCCGGCCAGAATCACACAGTATTTAGAGCTATCGGTCATAATTGTGGTTATATGTATATGGGTATGAACGCATCGGGGAAGTACCCTATCGTCATCCCGGGGTTGTCTAACGTCACCGCAACAATGTCGAAATGGTATTCGACATCCCTCAGCAGGGGATTGCGGGAGCGGTTCAGATAGGCAAGCGCGGCTTTCACGAGCCGTTTCTGCTTGGTGGCTGTCACGCTTTCCTGCGGCTCGGCCTGCATAGGCGGCCGCCGGGTCTTGACCTCCACAAAATGTATTCCATCGGCAGCGAGCGAGACTATGTCCAGCTCGAGATGTCCGCTTCTCCAGTTCCTGTCCAGAACCTGGTGGCCCCGGGAAGCGAGGAAGCGTGCCGCCGCATCCTCTCCTTCGTTTCCAGTCTTTCTTCTCTCGTCCACTTTTCTTCCCTCCAAAGATTATCGTCAGTCGAACTTCACTATCGTGACTCCCGATCCGCCGAACTGTATATGCTCATCCGTCACGGACGCCACTCCCGGCGTCGCACGGAGGAATTTCTGTATCTCTTCCCTCAACGCGCCGGTACCCTTTCCATGGATGATCCTGACGCTGGAGATATTGAGCATGATCGCATCGTCCACGTACCTGGTGACCTCGTCCAGTGCGTCGGTCACCCTCGCGCCGCGCACGTCCAGCTCTGTCGAGAAGTTAAGCTTGCGCTCGGATATCGAGTTGTCCACCTTGACGGCAGAAACCGGGGTGAAGGTTTCTCTGTAGGCAGACTTGAACTCGTTCGAGGTGATTCGCTCGACGTTGTCCGGACTGAGCTTGCTGGTGATGCTGCCTATGTTCACGGTAACGGCCTTGCCTGAGACCCTGACGACCTCGCCGACCATTCCGTTGCTCTTGACGCGTATCTTCTCGCCCACCTTCAGAGGAGCGTTTCGGAAGGCCTCCTCTCTCTGGCGCTCCTGCTCCGCCCTCTCGATCTCGGCCTGCTGGGCCTCGTCCGCACGCTGCTTCTTGCGAGCCTTCTGGCGTTCCTTGCGGGCGTCGAGCTGAGCAATCTTGCGCTCGATGTATTCGTCCTTCTCCTTCTGTTCCTTCTCCTTCTTTGCGGCGAAGGCTCCGAGGAAGTTCTGGAGCTCGGTGCGGGCCTCCTTGGTGGATTCCTTCTCGGCCTGCTTCTCCTTGATGGTTCGTATCGTGTTCTCGACCTTCTTGTTCGCGCCTGCGATTATCTCTGCGGCCTCCTTGTGGGCCTGGTCGAGTATCTCCTTCTTGAGCTGCTTGATGTCCTTGAGCTCCTTCGAGTACTTGTCGGTGATGTTCTCGAGGGTCTTGTCCGTGTTGCGTATCCTCTCGAGCTTCTCGTCGAGTGCCTTGCGGTTCCTGGCGATCTTGCGGAGGTTGCGCTCTATGCCCACGAATTCCTCTCCGGCACGGCTCTCCGCGTCCTTGATGATGCTCTCCGGAAGACCCATCTTCCTTGCGAGCTCGAAGGCGAATGAGTTGCCTGGGAGTCCCATCTCGAGCTTGAACATAGGTGCGATATTCTGCACGTCGAACATCATCGCTCCGTTGACGACACCTCGGTCGCCGGATGCGTAGAGCTTGAGGTTGGTATAGTGGGTGGTGATGACTCCGTACACGCCGCGGGTGTCGAGCTCTGCGAGTATGGCCTCTGCGATCGCTCCTCCGGCGGCAGGCTCGGTTCCGCTACCGAACTCGTCGATCAGCACGAGGGTGCGGCTGTCGGCCTTCTCCACCATCTCCTTCATGTTTCCGAGGAAGGAGCTGTAGGTACTGAGGTCGTTGTCCAGGGACTGGTCGTCTCCGATGTCGACCATGATCCTGTCGAAGATCACCATCTCCGAGGTCTCGGAGGTAGGGATGAGCATACCCCACTGGAACATGTACTGCAGCAGTCCGACGGTCTTCAGGCAGACGGACTTTCCGCCGGCGTTCGGGCCGGAGATGAGGAGTATGTGCCTGGATGGGGTAAGGGTCACGGTGAGAGGCACGATCTCCTTCTTCTCGCGACGGAGCGCCTGCTCGAGTATAGGGTGACGGGCCTTGCGCAGGTTCATCTCCCCTGTCTCGGAGATGACCGGCATGCCGGCGATGTAGTCGAGCGCCACCTGGGCCTTGGCCATGATGAAGTCTATCTCTCCGAGGAAGGACGCTGCGGCCACGAGGTCCGGAGTATATGGACGGACGAAGTCGCTGAATTCGACGAGTATGCGGAGTATCTCCCTCTGCTCGGCGAACTGGAGTTCCTTGATCTCATTGTCGAGTTCCACCACCTCGGCAGGCTCGATGAACGCGGTCTTTCCCGTCGCGGACTCATCGTAGATGAAGCCCGAGATTCGTCTCTTGTTAGCGGCGGCTACCGGGATGAGCATCCTTCCGTCACGCACGGTGACGGTTGCGTCGGAGTCCACGAGACCCTCTTCCTGGGCCTTGCGGAGCACTGCGTTCATGCGGCGCGAAATCGCACCTTCCTTGTCCCTGAGGGACTTCCTTATGTCATAGAGCGCGTCCGATGCGGTGTCCTTGACATTGCCGTATCGGTCGAGGATCGCGTCAATCCTGCGCTGTACCTCAGGGAAGGACATGACCGGTGCGGCCATCCTCTTGAGGTTAGGATAGACTCCGTCCTTGATGCCGGCGAAGAAGGAAGTGACCTTTCTCAAGGTCTCGAGCATGGTCTTCAGCTTCCTCAGAGAAGTGATCTCCAGGCTCGTGCCCTCCCTCTGGAGCGGCTTGAGGAAGTCCAGACAGTCGATGAATCCTCCCGTAGGGAAGTTCTCCTCGAACATCAGGATCAGCCTCATTTCGTCGGTAAGCTGGAGCCTCCTTCTGATCTCACGCGGATTGTTGGTGAAGTTCTCCTCCGCAGTACGCACGACGGCGTACTCGGTAGAGCATTTGTCGGACACTGCCGACCTCACCCTGTCGAATCCAAGCTTCTGTTCCAGCCTATTTATCGATTGTGTCTCTTTCAAATCTATGCCTCCTGTCGGTCAAGTATAAGCTTGAGCTCGTTGATGTTGTTGATCTTGGTTCCGTTTCCTTCCTTGAACCAGGTGATGCCTCCTGTCTCCTCGGACACGACGATGACTCCGGCGTCGGTGGCCTCGCTGATGCCGATGGCCGCCTTGTGCCTCATTCCGTACTGGGCAGGAATATCCGTCCTCTCGGTGATCGGGAGGGTGCAGCGTGCTGCCACGATGCGGTTGCCGTCGATGATCACTGCGCCGTCATGGAGCGGAGAGTTCTTGAAGAAAAGGTTCATTATGATACGGCGATTGATCAGTGAATCCACCTTGTCGCCGGTCTCGATTATGTCGTTGAGAGAGCTCGAGTACGGGAACACGATGAGTGCGCCGGTGCGGCTCTCCGACATCGTACGGCATGCCTCGGTAATCTCCTGGACGATCTCGTTACCCATCTTGTCCCTGCCGTTCTTGAAGAGCTTCTTGACCAACGCGTTGTCCGCATAGACGGTGCGATATCGGTTTCCGAGCGAGATCAGGAAACGGCGTATCTCCG
Source organism: Candidatus Cryptobacteroides sp. (assembly GCF_056207615.1). Lineage (NCBI taxonomy): Bacteria > Pseudomonadati > Bacteroidota > Bacteroidia > Bacteroidales > Candidatus Cryptobacteroides > Candidatus Cryptobacteroides sp. The sequence goes on from NZ_JBAEER010000033.1 coordinate 4,237, forward strand.
GTTGGAAGATGATGATCAGGGCGAGCACGCCGACATCGGTCACGGTCTCCATCATCGCGTTCATCATCCTCATGTTCAGGGATGCCACGATCACGCGGATGACGTAGAGGGAGATGATGGCGAAGAAGATGCTGATGGCCGAAGATCCTCTCATCCACATGAAGAGAAGATAGATGATGATGGCCACCAGCAGGATATCGAGGATATCCGCCAGGCTCATGTTGAGGAATCCGAACAATGCGAGTACAGTCATTTTCTACTTTGTGTCTTTGGTGCAACGTACCTGGGCGCCGACGGCTCCGACCTTTGCTGCAGCGACGCTGGTCTTACCCTTGGCGTTCGCACTGGTGAATGTGGTCATCAGGGCCATGTAGGTAGGAGAGACGGTACCTGAGGTCGTCTTGTATGTGTTTGCTGTAGACGATGCCACGTAGGCCATACGGTTCTTGCCGAAGTACTCCTCGACGTCGCATACGCTGCTGTCGATTATGAGGTTGCTGTACTTGTTGTTTCCGATGCTGCCGGAGAGGACGAAGTTGAAGCCAGCTTCGTTGTATGCAGAGATCGGTGCATAGCCCAGGGTCTTGTCGTAGAAGAGAGCCGTGTCATCGGTCTGGGTGCCAGACTCGCCGAGTCGGGCAATAGAGTTAGAGACTCCGCAGAGTGCGAACCACTCAGCCCTGGTAGGAACATGCCAGCCCTTTGGACAGATGCCCTGCACGCCCTCGAAGTCAAGGAAGTTCTCCTCGGTGAGGGTCACGCCGAGGGTGTTCTCGATGTCGTAGAGATAGCCGTTTGCCTTGATGGACTCGGCATCCTTGAGGACGGTGACGTTGGTGCCGTCTGAGCTGTATGGATACCAGATGCCACCGTCAGTGGGATCGTCCGATACAGTCTTGCCCTTAGGGAGGTAAGCGAGAGGCTCTGCCATCCATGTGCTTCCGTTGGAGAGCTTCACGGTGTTGTACCTGAGGCCGTCATATACGAAGTAGCCGTCGAATTCCTCGAAGGATGGCTCCTGAGGATCGTCCTTGCCTGAGAGTTCGCCACCGTCTGCCCATTCCTCGATCTCGCCGCCGATGGTGGTGGTCACCTTGTCTGCTGACACCGAGATGGTGATGGTATATGAATAGCCAGGCTTGAGTTCAGACTCATCCACGCTGGTGATGATTGCCGATGCATCCTTGACGTCGAGAACGACGCCGAGCTCGGTGAAGGTCTGAGGCACGACCACTGCACAGAACTTCTTGTTGTCGGTCACTTCCTCAGCCTTGATGTCCTGGGCTGATGCGCTCGCGTCAACGACTGCACCGCCCTCGAGGCTGACGTTTGCGGTAGGGATGAGTCCCTTGAGGGTCACTCCTTCCACCTCTACGCCGGCATTGTTGTCGAGGCTGACGACTATCTGGGCAAGCTGGTGACGGAACACCATGAGCTCAGGGTTTGCATTTGGATATACTCCGCTCTTGGTCGCGAACATGAGGTCTGATGACTCGGTACCGTTGCTCTGGTCAGCAGCCACGCTGAACACCGATGGGAAACCAGCCTCCTGGTATGGGAAATACGCGTTGAGGGTACATGCCTCTCCGCCGTCTGCGTACCACTTGAGATCTCCTGAGAATGCGTTGCCCGCGTAAGTGAGGCATGCGTTGGTCGCATACTTGCTGCCGTCGGCCTTGATCACGTCGAGACCGATCTTGTTACCCTCGTTGAAGTTCAGGCTGAGGGCGCGGGTGATCACCGGCTCCACCATGACCTTGCCAGGTTCCGGCTTCGGATCGTCGATGGTGCAGGCCGAGAATGCAAGCGCTGCAAGAGAAAGGAAAAGAAAATGCTTCTTCATATCACTAGAATTTATAACCTATCCTGAGGGAGGCAGACAGCCTGTCCGCTCCCGGAAGAACCTCGATGCGGAAGGCGTGTACTTCGTCGATGACAGCCTTGAGATAGAGTCCCTTCCACATATTGTAAGTCACGGACGCACCAGCTTCGATGCGATGTGCCGTGTCGTATTCGACTTCTGCCCTGTAATAGTCCGCGAGTCGCTGAGGCTTGGTCACGACTCCGCTCTCCTCGCTCACGAGACGGTCGTCCTCCTGGAGTTTGCCGCCGCGGTAGCGTATGCCGGCCGCGATGTCGACGCGTCCGAAATGGTGGGTGTATCCTGCCGCCGCCGTCCACTGCACGAGGTCCTGCTCAGTGACGTATGGATACATCTGCGAGGCCACGCTGAGTCTCTCGTCGGCACCGCCGCTGATCACGAACTCATGGCGGTCGGACGCGAGTTCGTACTCCACTCGGAACGAGTCCTCATTGCGGGAGAGTATCTGGTTCGAACCATGGGTGATGGTGGTGGAGACGCCACCCTCAGTGATCTTCTCGATCACGCTTTCATTGTTCTTGAGCAGTCTCCAGTCGGCCTTGAATCGCAGGCTGTGGGTGAATTCTCCACCCTTCCACCTCTCTCCGAAGCTGAACGAGAACACATGGCTTGGGAAACGATACCAGATGTACTGCTTCTCGCCTATCGTTCCCTTACCCCTGAGGTAGGTGAAATCGATGAATGCCGATCCATGCTGGAGCTGAAGTCCGGCACCGGCGAAAATCTCCTTGACCGGAAGTCCGCTGACGCCAGCCTCCGAAAGATGGAGTCCGCTGCCCTCCCAGTTCTCGAGCTTGCCGTAGTAGAGGCCCTTGTCGAGGAAGGCGTCGTAGGTGTCCTTCGTTCCTATCTGCTTCGCGGTCGGAGTGTCCGCGGTCTTGCGTATGATGGCGTCGAGTCCGACAGACCAGTGCTCCGAATGCCATACGATTCCCGGAGTGAAGCTGAAGTCGAGAAGATAGTTGCTATGACGGAGATCCTTCCTCTTTGCATAGTTCGAAGAAAGGAAATCGATGCCCGCACCGAGGCGCCACTGATCGGCGACGTCGACCGAGATCGCGCCGTCGAAGGCATAGCTCTGCCTGATCTTCCTGCCCGGGGTAAATTCGAGCGCGTCGACAGGATAATAGCCCGGATTCACGAACATCGAGCCGCACATATCATTTCCCTGAGCCTGCTCGAAGGAGAATGATCCCTGCATGGAGAACTTATCCAGGTGCACGGTGCTGCGGGCCTTCGCGCCCACTGACCATGGAAGTGCAGCCTCATGGGTCTGTCTGAATCCACCGCTGGTGATATCTCCGTAGAGTTCTGCGTATGAAGCGGATTTCTCTGAGATATCCTGACGTATGCCGACAGGATTGCTTCCGTCCTGCCAGAAGTTGGCACGGAGCACCTGCTCGTAATCGTTGAAGACGACGGCGTCCTTGCCCTCGGTGATCTGCGCCGAGAGAGGAAGGCTTGCGAAGAGAGCCATCGCAAGGAATATGATACCTGACCTATTCATGCAATGACTGTTTCTGGGTTTCACTGAAATCCGCCGACGAATTGTTGGTGTCCATCAGCACCTCGAATCCTGCTTCGCGGCTGCGCTCCTCGTCGACCTTTCTCATGAGAGCATGTCCGTTGTAAGGAGCCGAGAGGGTGATGAAACCGGCGTCGAGGGTATCCTGGAATCTCTTCACATTGGACGCGGACGATCCGTTGAACACCTCCACGGCGTCGAGCACCCAGTCGAGAGGACATGCGAGCACCTTCGCTCCGTTCGTGGTTCCCGGAACAGGGATGACGCCTCCGTCGCTGGCGATGAAATCCTCGAGACTCGTGCCCTTGGCCTTGTAGATGACTGCCGCAGGTGAGTTGATCGAGAATGCAAGCGCATTTCCGACGCCGAGCTTGAAGAGGCACTTCAGGATATGGTCGTCCTGGATGTTGCTGCCCGGTACCGGGTGGTAAGAGACGTTAGGGAAATAGTTCGCGTTGTATGTGACGAAATAATCCGACTTGTTGAGATTCACCGAAAGAGGGAACGACGCCGCGTGGTCGATAGCTCCGTTGAGGCAGAGAACCGCGTCCTCACCCGGCTGGAGCGGGAAGCTGTGCCCGTCGCCAGGGAACTGCCAAACGGCATCTGCGATTGCGACGTAGTCATTGTACGTGATGCTGCCGTCGGCTTCCTTGCGGGTGAACGGGTTGGTCGCGTTCGAGTTGTACGGCAAGAGATAGCCGAAGCCAAGGCTGTCCAGATACTGCACCCGGGTGTCATTGTTGTGGAGTATGACGTACTTGTCAACGATGTATGTTCCCTCCTCAGGGTCCTTGCGGCAACCTCCGCAATAGATTTCCTTGATGACTATGCTGCCGGCCTTGGTGTGCTTGAGCACGAGCTTGAGGGTACTGTTCCTGTCGGAGAAGGAGAATCGGTCGACGGTGGCATTGAAGATATCCTGACCGTTGCGCTCGCTGACGCTGATTCGGTAGAGTCCATAAGGGAGCGAGAGCACCTTCTTGCCCTCCGAATCGAGAGCGACTTCGTAGACGTTGCCCAGGTTGATGTCCTCGATCTTCGCGATCACTCCCTCGTGGAGTGCTGATGCATATCCTTCAGGGTACTCGATGCTCAGAGCAAGATTGTTCATGCCGTCTCCATAAGGATCGGTGACAGCAGGGAGGCAGGACACTGCCATGAGCACTGCTGCAAGCATGTATGTAAGCTTTCTGATCATTCCCATGGCGTTAGAATTTAAGTCTGGCGGTCAGTCCGTAGTAGAAGGCCGGGGTGAAGATTGCACCTACTCCGGTGGCCTTCGAAACCACGTACGGACGTGAGTTCGTAAAGTTGTTGGCGAAGAACGAAAGGCTGACATGCTTGCCTATCTCCTTCGTGATGCTGAGGTTGGCCGAGCAGTAGAAGCCGTAGCCGTCCTGGGCGAAGGTGTAGAGGTTGGCCGAGGTGAGCATGAGGTTGCGGTATCTCGGATCAGCCTTCATCTCCTCCGTGAAGTCATGCACGAGTCCGTCCTCGACGTCCATGTATGCGACCGGCCATATCGCGCTGTACGAATCTCCGTCCTCTATGTTTCCTCCGGTAGGAGTGCCGTCGGCGCCTATGGTCTGCGCATAGTTCCTGCCCTCATGGACGGACATGTTGCGCGAGCGGTTCAGAAGCGACATCTCGAGCCTGCAGGTGATGATGATGCGAGCCTCGGGGATATGGGTGATGGCCGTGAGGTTCGCGTCGAGGTTGTGGGTGATCTTTCCGTTCACGACGGAGTTTCCGTTTCCTCCGTTGGCATAGATGCCCACGAACTCGTACGACCTGTCAGGGAGGCTGGTGTGGGACCCGCTGCGATAGTAGTACGAGAGGGTCTCGTCATGGTACATGGTCCATGCATAGTTCGCGTCAAGCCTGAAAGAGGTGCGTATCGGCCTGATCTCAGGGAAGTCCACGGTGAGCTCGGCTCCGGCGCGGTACATGTCCGCACCGTTGTCCTGCATGGTGTTCTTCACGAAGGTCTTGTCGGCCACCTTGGTGTCCATCTTGGTCCAGAAGTCCTCGTCGCTGTTTCTCATGTAGACGTCTCCAGTCCTGAAGTCCGTCTTGATCTGCGGATTTTCCGAGATCACGAAGTCGGCAGGCTTCTGGAGCATGTTGTACGAGAACGGAGTGTATACGTTGGTGATCTTGTAAGGATTCCTGGTCTTGTTGAAGAATCCGACGGCAGAGATCTTGAACCCGCCAAGCTCAGCATCGATTCCGAGCTCGGAGTTGTCGTTGCGCTGCCAGCGGAGGTTCGGGTTGAACTGAACCTGATATGGCCTGGTGTAGTAGACGTAGGTCGAGTTGTCTCCGTGAGAGAAGCTGAAGGTCTGCTTGTCCCAGTATTCCTGCTTCGGATAGAGGATGTAGAAGGACGGAAGCTTCTCGGTCACGCCCCAGCCTCCACGTATGCTGAAATGCTTTCCTATGCTCCACTTCGCATTGAAACGAGGCGAGAAGGTGTTCATGTTGTCGTATGCGGTGCCCTTGATGAACACGTTCTCCATTCGGAGTCCGGCGGTAAGTTCGAGCTTGCCGGATCCTACCGGAAGGGTCGCATGCTCCTCGACGTATGCCGAGAGATTGTGCATGTACGGATACTGGCTGTATGAGCGAGGACGGAAGCCGTCCGAGGCGAGGCTCGGGTCGAGATAGTACTCTCCTGCACCTGCATTTCCGTTCGCCTTCCACTGCACTCCGGCCTTGAGCTGGCTCTTGGTCTCGCCCCATCTCCTGGTCCACTCGTACTTCAGAGACGCTGCGTAGTCGAGCTCCTTGGAGTCGACGATGGCGTCGGAGAACCATGTGAGAGGAAGTCTCTCGGCAACATGGTAACCCTCCTCCTCTGCATGGACCGCAGGTCGGTGAGCTGCGTAGTTGTTGTATGCGTGGGCGGTCGACAGGTTGTCCTGATAGCTTACCGATGCGTCGAACTTGAGGTTCGTGATCCACGACTTGTTGAGAAGCCAGGTCGCTGCGACGTTTCCTCTGAAGACATTGTCGCGCACCCTCTGGTACTCACCCGAATATGCGTCCGGGTCGTCATGGCTGTACATTCCGCCTATGTTTCCAGAAAATCCTGCCTCGAAACGGAGGACCTTCGCAAAGGTATTCGAGTAGCTCAGGGTGAGGCCGCGGCGGGTATAGGACTCATACGGGCTGATCAGCTGCTTGGTTGCACGCGCCCACTCGAGGCTCGCGTTGAGGACTCCGCGGTCCTTGTTGAGGTCGAAGCCCTTCGATGCTGAGAACTGGTAGGTCCTCGGATTCACGGAGAAGGTCACGTTGTACGGAGTGCGGCCCTTCTTGGTGTTGATCTTGACCATACCGCTGTTGAGGTCTCCGTACTCTGCGGAAGGCACGCCGGTGATGACCTCTACCGACTCGATGTTCTCGACAGAGATGCTTCTGGTGTCCACACCGGACATCTGGGTCATGCCGGCATTGTTGCCCATGCGTACGCCATCCACCTCGAGAGCGGTTCCGAATGCTGCGTTACCGGCAGTGGATCCACCGGCACGGAGAGAAAAGCTGCTGCCGTTGGTGAGGTCCGGGTTGACGGTCTTTCCGCCAGGGAGGAGCGATGCCATGTCCGTCATGCTGGACATCTGCAGATGGTTGAGCGCGTCCCTGCCGAGGGTATGGGATGTGCTGAGCCCATCCTTAGGACGCTGAGCGGTCACCACCACCTCGTCGAGGGCGAGAGAGCTCTCCTGCATCAGGATCTCGATATCCTCGACGTCCTTGTCGACATTGATCTCGATCGAGACGTCCACATATCCGAGATAGCTGGCGGTAAGGACGTAGCTGCCCTTCTGCACGTTCACGAGTTCGAAGTCGCCGTCCAGACCGGTGACAGCCCAGAGATAATCCTCTCCGAGCTTGAGGGTCACTCCGCAGAGTCCCTCGCCGCTGACGGCATCCTTCACGACGCCCGAAACAGTCCTGCCGGAAGGGGCAGTCGCAGCGTTTGCGAGAACCTCCGGGAACACGCAATCGAGCACCGACAGAAGCACTGTCAGGGCAACGATACGGGCGTATTTCAGCATCTTAGGCATATTAGGAACAAAAGTAGTGATTTTATGCCAAAAAACAAGGCGTAGCCTTGTTGAGACTACGCCTTGGATATCTGATTTTCAGATGGGTCTTAAGAGAGCAGATACTTCATCGTGAACAGGATCGCGAGTATCCACATCATCGGGCTCACCTTCTGGTGCTTTCCGGTGCATACGTTTACGAGAACGTACGAGATCATACCGATCATGATACCGTCAGAGATGCTGTACGCCAGTGGCATGAGCAGCATGGTAAGGAAAGCAGGGATGGCCTCTGAATAGTCGTTCCAGTCGATCTTCATGACCGGGCTGCACATCATCACTCCGACGATCACGAGAACCGGACCGGTGGCGGCGTTAGGGATGGCAAGGAAGAGCGGCGAGAAGATGAGTGCGATTGCGAAGCACAGTGCGACGGTGAACGCGGTGAGACCTGTACGGCCACCCTCTGCGACGCCCGATGCGCTCTCGATGTAAGTCGTTGTGGTAGAGGCTCCAAGACATGCACCTGCGGTAGTAGCGACCGCGTCTGCCATGAGCACCTTGTTGATTCCGTCGACCTTACCGTCCTTGTCCACCATACCCGATTTCACGGATACTCCGACTACGGTTCCGATGGTGTCAAACATGTCGATGAAAAGGAAGGTCAGCACGACTACGACCATGTCCCAGGAAACGATCTGCGACCATTCGAACTGCATGAAGATCGGCTTCAGGGAAGGAACGGTAGAGACGAGTCCGCCGTACTGGGTGACACCGAAAGGAATGCCGAGCACGGTGATGGCGAGGATGGAGATGAGCATGCCTCCGCGGACGTTGCGGATGACGAGGACCGCGGTGAGCAGCAAGCCGATGAGGGCGAGAACCACCGATGGCTGCGACAATGTTCCCAGTGTCACCGAAGTGGACTCGCTGCTTACGATCACGCCTGCGTTCTTGAGGCCGATGAAGGCGATGTACAGGCCGATACCGACGCCGATCGCATTCTTCATGGTCACCGGAATCGCGTTCACGATCATCTCGCGGACCTTGGTCACGGTGAGGAGGATGAAGATGATACCCTCAAGGAAGATCGCGGTGAGTGCGAACTGCCATGTGTATCCCATTCCGAGGCAGACCGTGTATACGAAGAAGGCGTTGAGGCCCATTCCCGGAGCAAGTCCGAAAGGTTTCTTCGCATAGAAAGCCATCACGAGCGTTCCGATCACAGCTGCGAGAGCGGTGGCGGTGAACACCGAATCAGTAGGCATTCCATTGCCTGCAAGGGCGCTGAAGATGCTTGGATTGACGGCGAGGATGTACGCCATCGTGAGGAAGGTGGTAAGACCGGCGAGGATCTCAGTCTTCACGCTGTGCTTGCCGACCTCGAATCCGAAGGCCTTCTTTGCGACCTTCGAAAGGGCATCGTATGAACCTGACATAAATCTGGAATTAGAATGTATACTTCACGGCGATGGTAGGGCATGCATAGAAGCCTACGCCAAGGAAGTTGTTGCTGAGCTCGACCTCGGTACCGATGCTGGCATTGAAGTTCTCGAGACCCTTGAGGGCGTGGAGGTTGAACCAGAACTGAGGCTCCGAGATGAAGATGAAGTCGGTACCGTCACCTTCCTTGTCACCCTTCGCTCCAAGCTGCCATGGGCGGTTCTCCTGCCAGATATCTGCGAATCCGCTGAAGAGGAACATATCGTTGCAGAAGTGATAGTTCCACACAGTGGTGATCTGGAAGTTATGAGCATTCTTCACGTTCTTCGGAATGGCCTTGTAGAGGGCTGAGAGCGAAGCTGTGAAGGTATAGTCAGAGTTGTGGATAGAGTATGTAGGGCCGACGAGATATGCCGAGTCATAGGTGCCGCTGTATCTGTCGAGACCGCCATCGTACTCTATGTGTGCCGAGAGGCCTGCGAGCTTGGTGTCGCCCCAGAAGCAGAGCTCACGCGAGATCTCGGTATACGCTCCGCGCACGCCTGCCCACTTGCCGGCGCCTGTCGGGTCATTGACGAAATCAAGGTCGATGAAGAAGAAGTTGCTACCAAACCTGTCGGTATTGAAGTGTTCGACGGTAGTTGTTAGGTACTGACGGTTAGCACCGGTCTTAGAGAGATCCTTACCGCCAACCTTGTGGTAGATTGCACGACCGAAGTCGTAGTGAAGCTGAATGTTCGTCTGAGCATTGAGAGACATTGATGCCAAGCTGAGAAGAACGGCAGCAACAGAAAAAACAAGCTTTTTCATAATTAATTTGGATTTGAATCATTTCATCTATTAGACAAAGTTATGAGATTCCTGCGATTATACAATCCCAAAAATGATTCAATTCATACTACGCCAGGGACACGCCCACTGCCGTTTCCCGCAAAATGCTAAATTTTTTAAAAAATAATTTGCAGAATAAAATTTATTGCCTACTTTTGCAATCCCAAACAACGGCAATGCGGAAATAGCTCAGTTGGTAGAGCACGACCTTGCCAAGGTCGGGGTCGCGAGTTCGAGTCTCGTTTTCCGCTCCAAGCCTCAGCAGAAATGCTGAGGCTTTTTTCGTTACATCCGGTTTCTTTTGCCACAAATCAGCGCACTCTTGCAGCATTTCCGACAAGCAAAAGAACGCGATCAAACCCCCGCGAACAACACTATTGATTATCAACAACTTAAGGTCTCCAAAATAAAACTTCTTTTTTGGTGATTTCCCTCCTTTTACAGAACTTTGCAACTGTAAAGACAAACAACTATGAAAAACAATCAGATCACAAAGTTGGTGTTCTTAGAGAACATTCTTCTTACAATCAGTATCGCATTATCCTTATTTCATATAAAAGGGCTTCTGGGTGTCCTCCTGGGATTCGGCTTCATTCTGTTCAATTTCTGGTATTTCTTCTGGGAGACCAAGAATCCGCAGCCGGAGTTCGATTTCATGGACAAAGACAACTTCCCTATCATCCTTGGAGCCATAGTCGGACCGATTGTTGCTCTTATCCTGCTTGAGGGAGAAACCAGAAACACTGCCCTTCCATTCATCGCGCTGGCATTCTTCCTCGGTCTTGTCTGGGCCGCCCTCTGGTATCTGAAGGGTGATTTCAAAGGAAAATCCATACCCCGTATCATCTTCGATGCGTTACACCTATCACCGATAATCAACTTATTCCTCATCTTCTTCTGCGTCTACGACATGGAAACTGGCGCTTTGGCCTCAGGAATCTGGCACTATATTCTCGCGGGAGTCTTCACGCTAGACCTCGTCCGTGGCCTGGTCAGACTTCCGAAGGACATGGCCGAGGCGAAAGCCAAGTCAGAGGAGTTCTACAGTAACTTGAAAGAAGAAAAGGAAGAGCTTGACAAGGCTGCCTCCAAAGTCGACGAGATCGACCCGGGAGTGAAAGACTTGCTGAACGAGCGCATTTCTCTGATCGACAAGATTCTGATCAATAAGATGTCTGAGACATCAATGAGCAGCAAGGCTATTGCCAAAGAGATCGAGAACGTGACTTCCGACAGGGACACATTCATCAGATCACTCGGATTGTTATATTCGGTCAACCATCCACAGGCCATAAGAAAGCTCAAGGAATATGAACTGACAGAAGACGAGATCGGTTTATGCTGCCTCTATTATCTGGGTTACTCCGGCAAAGAGGTCAAGGAAATCTCACAATCTTCAATGATATATCACATGAACAGCACCATTCGTCAGAAGATAGGACTCAAGTCAAACGAGATGAATCTTTCGACGTACATGAAACAACTGTTCGGAAACCAGATTCAGTAATTCCGCTAACACAAGCCGAAACGACAAAAACAGCGTACTTCCATACGGACAGTACGCTGTGCAGTAATCACGCGATTTGTCAGTACTTTCTGCTCTCAGGGTGGAACTCTGTCCATCCTTCGAGCCAATTGTCGCCTTCTGAAACAGCACCGATGAAGGAAACCTTCTCAAAATTCTTGTCCGAATCGGTGAATTTTGCCGCATTCATAAGAGGACTGCCATTGGAAACCATGTATGAAGACCCAGTGTTTCCATAATCCTTCAGACCCAGGTCCGCACTCTTTTCAAGATATCGGTTACCGTCCTGTGAAAGAAACCAGGTGTGAGAGAAGGAAGGTTTTGTGGTGTCAAAGATTTCGTCATCGTTTGCTCCCTTGTAGTTGACAACAAGATTATCTCTGTACTTCTTGTTCATGTCGCTTCCAAGAATATCGGTTCCTGCAATCCATGTGTTGCTTACCGTAATCTCACCAGATCTGGCAAGATCCGATGCGCTGCCTTTCTCGCTGTCGATCATGATACCTATCGGGAAATCGGCAGCGACAGAATTGATGCATTTGAGATGGCTATGACGCCTGATCTGCATCGCTGCCTGGAATCTTCCGAGTGAAGAGCCGTTGTCAGGGAAGAATTCTCCGCCATTTATATACGAGTCAGTATCATTTGTGAATCCCGCTGCAGACTTCGGACCGATAAATGTCACATTGCTGAAAGTTGCGCTAGTGTACGGCTGTGTATCCGTACCGCCTGCGTTGTTATCGCTCTCAAAGCCATTGCTCTGGGAGTAATCGGCAATTCTGCTGTCTCGAATCGCGAGTGCGAACTGAACATTGCCGCAGTATCCGTTATCGGTGTCAAAGTCATCATCCCATCCGCGGTAGGCGACGAGATACCTGCAATCGACTGTTCCTCCAAACCACTCGAAACTGTCATCGTTGGAATATGATACCTGGACATGGTCAATCTTGGTTCCATTTCCTACCGAACCGAGAGTTAGTCCATTGATCTCCTTGTCCTTTTCGAACGGATAACCGGCAAATTCAATCCTGACATAACTCAGAACTCCCGAATTGTCAGATGTGATCTCGCCTCCGTGTTTTGAGCGCGGGCCACCCTCAATCTGCATCTCGACACTGTTGTTCGGTGCTTTGCCACATAGTATGATTCCACCCCAGTCGCCCGGTCTGCGCTGACCTTCAGGTTGTGATGAGGTGAACACGATAGGCTGCTCCTTGCTTCCCTGTGCAATCAGTTTTCCACCCCTCTCTGCAATGATGGCAGCTTTCGTCAGTTTGTCGCCCTTGATTACTGTTCCCGGTTCGATGGTGAGTTCGGCACCTTCGGCAATGTAGACCCATCCTTTGAGGATGTACGTTCCCTTTTTCAATGTCTGCCTTCCGGTAAAGACAAACTGGTCATCACCATTTCCTATCTGCGTACCGTCCGGATCTTCTTTACCATCAGCACCGAACGTAAGATGGTCACATGAAGTGATACCTCCGTCAAGTCCCCAATCATAGTCCGTTTCCTGTGATTTCTCCTTTTCGCATGCTGTCAGGGCACCTGCGACCAGCAGTGTGCCGAAGACTCTGAAGATTGTGTGTTTTCTCATAACGTCTTTTTTGTAAGAATGAATGTTCATTTAGAATTTGTATGTGAATTCTAAGTATATGACAAAAATTTGAAAACATTGATTCTATAGCGGTCTGTATGGTTGATCAGGCACTGAGAGATGTAGTCCAGTCCATACTTGAACAGGCTCACGGCCCTTCTCCCATGCTTCAGGACCTTTATGGGTTTGAT